>DAIQBE010000078.1:7705-9703 GCA_036781325.1 Leadbetterella sp.
AAGCAAATCACAACTTAGACGGTTATCTGTTTTCCGTTATCTGTTATCCGTTTTCTGTTATCCGTTATCCGTTTTCTGTTTTCCGTTTTCTGTTTTCCGTTTTCTGTTTTCCGTTTTCCGTTATCTGTTATCCGTTTTCTGTTTTCTGTTTTCTGTTATCCGTTTTACGTTATCCGTTTTCGATTGTTTGTTATTGCTTATTCATTGCAAATATCAGAATGTCAAACAGGGTCGCGTCCGACTGGTACGGCATCCTGGACGAAAGCAAATCACAACTTAGACGGTTATCTGTTTTCCGTTATCTGTTATCCGTTTTCGATTGTTTGTTATTGCTTATTCATTGCAAATATCAGAATGTCAAACAGGGTCGCGTCCGAACTGGTACGGCATTCCGGACGAAAGCAAATCACAACTGATGCTTGGGAACTTAACACAAATGGTGCGTTGTTGTAAATATCAGAATATCAACCGGGGTTGCGTTTGCTCGAATCAGTGTAGGAAGAAATAATGTATTATGAGCTACGCAAACAGTGATTGCATGTTGAAAGACAACAGATTATTCCAATAATTTGGGACAAGTTGAAAATGGATATTGGGTTTAGAGCAGATTTAATTGTAGAGAGCAAAGTCATTGTTGAATTGAAATCAATCGAAACAATTGCGCCAGTTCATCCTAAGCAATTGCTGACTTATTTAAAAGTGACAGGGATCAAGCTTGGATTATTAATTAATTTCAACGAGCCTTTTATTAAGAATGGAATATTTCGAATTGTCAATAATTTATAAGAATCTGCGTCTTTGCGGAGTTTAAACCAAAAGCAAAAAGAATAATAAAATGATTTTAGAACTGAAAAAATAAAATATGAATAACCTTATTAAAAAAGGACTGACGTTCCTTAGTATTCTGCTAATTAGCAGCCATTTATCTTACTCTCAGGAAACTTTGTTTGAGTTTGGTACATCAACCAATATGAATGCTGTACTTTCCAAATCAAAAACAAAGGAAAGTAAACTGAAATGGGTGAATGTCAACACAACAAAAGAAACCTGGAAATTGATGAATGATGGAACACTTTCAAATACCGGCTTACCAATCGGGGTTATTCGTTCTGAAAAGCAATATGAAAATTTTATTCTGCATGTGGAGTGGAAGCACATGGAGGCAGGAGGTAATTCAGGAGTATTCGCTTGGAGTGGTGCTAAACCAGTAGGTACAAATCCGCTTCCTGATGGAGTAGAAATTCAAATGCTTGATCTTGAGTGGGTAGATCTGAACATAAGAAATGGAGTAAAACCTCCAATTGCTTATGTTCATGGCGAACTTTTTGGTGTACAGGGGGTAAAAACAGTTGCGGATAATCCACGTGGCGACAGAAGCAAGTCGATTGAAAACCGTGTGAAAGGCAAAGGTGAATGGAATACCTATGATGTTGTTTGTGTTGACGGTGTGATCAAACTCTCTGTAAATGGCAAATTTGTAAATGGAATAAGCAAATCCACTCAAAAGAAGGGATATCTCTGCCTTGAATCTGAAGGTGCTCAAATTTTCTACCGCAATCTTAAGGTTATTGAGCTTGCTCCCGGAGTAACCTCGGCAGAACAAACTGCAGCCTTGCTTCCTTAAATTGGCAGATTAGATATTTTTTCTTGTTAAGAAGCATTTAAAATTTAATTGATTCTTAATTTTTTAATGGAATGTCTTTCCTGATAATAATTTTGTGTTTTGTTGTCTGCTGCCTGTGATTAATTTGTTTTAATGAAAAAATTTACCCTTTTGTTTTTTACCCTGCTGTTTATTCTTTCCGGTTGTGGGGATGTGGGCTGCAGGATTTATAAACTTTTCAAATAAGAATGCAGGTTTGATTAAAGAGAATCCAGTCCGTAGTTGTAAATATCAGGTTATCAATCTGGAGTCGTGTCCGACTGGTACGGCATCACGGACATATGCAAATCACAACTAAGTCGGTTATCTGTTTCGGTTGTCCGTTATCCGTTTTT
>DAIQBE010000079.1:0-9680 GCA_036781325.1 Leadbetterella sp.
CTATTCAAATTTTGGTTCAGTGCCAAATGGTCCAGCTGCAATAAAAATGAGAACTGCAGTACAACTTCTAAAACAAAAGCACCCTGGTATGATTGTAGATGGAGAAATGCAAGCCCATTTGGCTTTTGATACTGAACTTCTCAAAGAAAATCACCCATTTAGTGACTTAGTAGATGGAAGAGCAAACACTTTTATTTTCCCTAATCTATCATCTGCAAATATTGCATATAATATCGTTAAAGAAGTGGCTGGTATAGAGAAAATTGGACCGATAGTATTGGGATTAAAAAAACCTGTACAAGTACTTCAGCTTGGGGCGTCAGTACGTGAAATTGTAAATATGGTGGCTATATCGGTAGTAGATTCTGTTAAGAAATAAGCAGAAATTATATTATTATTTTTTAAGATTTTAGAAAATTCAAAAATCTCCTTTCAATTTTGGAAGGAGATTTTTTTTGAAATTAATTACCAATGAAAAAAAAATATTTAAATTTAGAAGGATGTGAAAAAAAGTTAGGTAAAAAAAAATGAATGCATTTTATGCAGTTGAAAACACTTTAAATAACAACTTTGTAATAACATTAATTTCTTAAAAAACATACCGACAAATGTAGATGCGTAGTCGTTTTATTCCAATATAAAATTATTCAGAGTTAATCAAACAAGGGGGTGTATCAGACACAATGTTTTTCAAATTCAGATTGAACAAACTTTTTGCTTTATCCCCCCTGCAAATTCATGTACGCCTACAAATGTTTTATTTCATCAAAACATAAGTTTGAACCTACTTTTTTTTTAAAATAAAATAAGGTTAATTTCAGTCTAAAAACTTCCATTCAGTTACCTTATCTTTCTTCAACTCCTCCCCTTTTAATATGGCTTTTACCAATTCCACTGGCATACTATTATTCTGTAAAATAGTATCATGAAATTGTTTCTCTGACATTTTGCCACCATCTACTAACTCTTTTTTCAAACTATAAAACTGTAGCCCCCCCATCATATAGGCAATCTGATAAAGTGGCCCATATCTACCTGTAAATGATCGCCTTACTTCTGCTTCTGCATTGGCCCTTTCGTGACCAACTTTATCAACTAAAAAATCTATACACTGTTGGGGTGTCATTTTTTCTAAATGATAATTTAGTGAAAAAATAATCCTTGCACATCGGTGCATCCTCCAAAACAACATACCTATTTTTTCTTCTGGAGTTCGTGGAAATTTCTTATCCCACAAATTAAATTCCCAATATAATGCCCAGCCTTCTGTCCAAAATGGGGTTCCAAAAGCTCTTCTATAGGGTTTAAATCTCTGGTTCATAAATTGTTGTAAATGATGCCCAGGTATTAGCTCATGTTGAACAGTAGCTCTAGAAAAATATGGATTATTACCCCTCATACTCATCATTTTATCATCGTGATCCATTGCTGATGTCGGGTATGCGACCATTATTTGTTCTCCGCCCAAAAAGAAAGGACTTACTTTTTGTTGTTCCGCAGAAAGCATAACGGTTCTCCATGTTTCCTTTGCCATTTCTGGAACTGTAACTAGATCTCTATCCTCTAGGTATTTTATAGCTTCCCAAGCTAATTTATTAACATCTTCTTGCCACTGACCAGGAGGCACATAGGTTTGCTTTACATGTTCTAATGCTTTTTTCCAATCGTTACCATATCCCAACTCATTGGAAGCCTTTAACATTTCTTTTTCACACCAAGCAAATTGCTTATTTCCTTCTGCAATTAACTGTTCCGGAGTATAAGCAATAAACTCAAAATTCAAATCTTTTTGTAAAGCTTCTCTTCCCATGGGCTTTCCAATTATTCCACTGCCGTCATCTTTTACTAAGGTATTAGAAAAATGCTTTCTTAGGGCTGCCTCATAATCAGAAAAAGTTTTCATTAATTTTTTATACGGAGCTTGCATCCACCAGTAAAAATCTGGATTATACTCTAAATAAAAATTATACGATTCCTCTGTTGATTTTGCTAATGATTTAATAATATCCGCAGCTAATTCAGCTTTTTGCCAACTATCAAATTGCTTAATAGTTTTTAATTCTGACAATTGAAACTTAATATCTTTTTCCACAAGATTAAAATCTGCGGCTAATTTATCTGATTTCGGATTAACCCCTCCTTTTCTTTTCTCGTTAAATTCATAAATTGCTTGAGCTTTGAGGGCTACGAACTTCACCTCATTAAAAGCCTTAAAGTCTAAATCATGAAAATAAATGCTTTTATCAATTTGATTTCTCATTAACACATAATCAACTTTTTGATCTTTATTTAAAGCATTAAATGGAATACTTTCTAATTGTTTTTTAGCATCTAAATAAAATTTTGTGAACCGTTCGAAGTAAATATCAGAAAATGCATTAGGGTATTTGCGCTGCAACGCACTTTTATCCGCTTGATAACTTGAAACAATTTCATTGAAATCGATAGCAAAAGATTTAATCACCAAGAATAAAAGAAAAAATGTAATTTTGATTTTCATCGTTTATATGTTTATTAATTAAATTGAAAGGCAAAATATGAATTTTGACCTAAACCTGAATTTTTTATTCCATGGAAACTATTTGATGGTAAAAAAAAGAACTCCTTCTTACTACCTAAATACGAAAGACCATCTATGCTTTCTTTTGCTGAACCATCTAACAGTAAAATTATCTCTTCAGCATTGTGCCTATGAGGAGGATGGCTCTCCAAGCCTTCATTTAAATAAGTAATATGTAATTCCAATCTTTCAAGCATAGCAGTAGACTGATTCATAAAATCTCTCCTTCCCCCTCTTTCAGTTTTCTTTAATGGAATATCATCAATATTATAAATCATTGATTTTCCTAGCCCCTGGTCAGAATTAATTTTCCTTGATTTGTAACTAAGTACAGTTAGAGTGGATTCCATATTATTAAGATTACTGATTGAAAATTTATCACCAGGAAAAATCAAGACCACACTTCCCGCTTTTATTGAACTTTGTTTTTCATTTAATGTGACAGTTAATTCTCCCTCATTAATTAAAATTAATTTTTCTAAATCCGTTTGAAAATAGTTAGGACTTAGAGAATTTGCAGGATTTAAAGTGATTTGATTTATATTTAATGACTCCAAAAATAGCGTGCTTTTTTCTTTTACCAATGAAATAGATGTTCCCGTTTTATTCTTAGATTTTTGTCCTTTTAAGAAAGAATATTGACCAGCTTGAAGTGTTTTTTCCTGAGAAAAAGCTAAAATACTTTGATTAATAATTACAAAGAGAAAAAGATACTTCATTCTGTTTAGTTAAGATGTGTCAAAAATAAAAAAAAATCCCACAAAGTTGCTAAACCTTTGTGGGAACTTTTTGAAAATATTATTTTTTAAAATTCTCTATGAGCGGCTTCCTGAAAAAGTCGTTCTTTAGGAAGATTCCTAAAATAATCATAGGTTATTTTTAAACCTTCTGCCCTATCAATTTTGGGTTCCCAACCTAAGATTGCTCTTGCTTTTGAAATATCTGGCTGTCTTTGTTTTGGATCATCTTTTGGTAAATCTAAATATACCACTTTTTGATCTGTTCCCGTAAGATTAATTATTTCTTCAGCAAAATCTTTTATGCTAATTTCAGAGGGGTTTCCAATATTCACTGGCTGAGCATAATCTGATAATAAAAGTCTGAATATGCCTTCTACCAAGTCGTCAACATAACAAAAAGACCTTGTTTGCGATCCATCACCAAAAATAGTTATGTCTTCTCCACGCAAAGCCTGCCCAATAAATGCTGGTAAAACTCGACCATCGTTTAATCGCATTCTTGGCCCATACGTATTAAAAATTCTAACTATTCTAGTTTCTAAACCATGGTAGGTGTGATAGGCCATTGTCATGGCTTCTTGAAACCGTTTGGCTTCATCATAAACTCCTCTTGGCCCTACTGGATTTACATGACCCCAATATTCTTCTGTCTGAGGGTGGACCAAGGGATCTCCATAAACCTCTGACGTAGAAGCAATTAAAACTCTTGCATTTTTTACTCTGGCTAAACCCAAACAATTGTGAATCCCTAAAGAACCAACTTTTAAAGTTTGTATTGGGATTTTAAGATAATCAATAGGGCTAGCTGGAGAAGCAAAATGCAAAATATAATCTAAATCTCCAGGAACATGAATAAACTTACTTACATCATGATGATAAAATTCAAAATGCTGTAATTTAAAAAGATGTTCAATATTTCTTAAGTCTCCTGTTATCAAGTTATCCATAGCAATTACATGATAACCTTCTTTTATAAACCTATCACATAGGTGAGAACCTAAAAATCCAGCTCCACCAGTAATTAATATTCTTTTCATCTTATTATTTTATTTTGAATTTAATACAGTATCTCTACCAATTGAAAAATAATCATATCCCATTCTCTTCATTTCAGTAAGTTCGTAAAGATTTCTCCCATCAAAAATTACCTTATTATTAAGACTTGCCTCTAATTTATTAAAATCAGGTGTTCTAAACTCGGGCCACTCTGTCATAATCATCAAAGCATCAGCTCCTTCTACAGCCTCATATGGCGATTTAGCATATTTAACTATTTTACCAATTTCTTTCTTAACATTTGGAATTGCCTCGGGATCAAAAACCACAACTTTCGCTCCTGCCCTTTTTAAAGCCTTAATATTGTATAAAGCTGGAGCTTCTCTTATATCGTCCGTATGGGGCTTAAATGCTAATCCCCAAATAGCAATTGTCTTTCCTTTCAAATCTCCATTAAAATAACCTTTAATTTGTGGAATTAATTTAGTTTTCTGCCTATCATTTACAAACATTACTGATTTAAGAATTTTAAAATCATATCCATATTCGGTGGCTGTCTTTCCTAATGCTTGAACATCCTTAGGGAAACAACTTCCTCCATACCCAATACCAGGGAATAAAAATCTTTTGCCAATTCTACTATCTGTCCCAATTCCTTTTCTAACATTATCTACATCAGCTCCAGCTTTTTCACAAAGATTAGCAATTTCATTCATAAATGTAATTTTCATTGCCAAAAAAGCATTAGCAGCATATTTTGTCATTTCTGCAGATCTTTCATCCATAAAAATCACAGGATTCCCTTGACGTACTAATGGGGCATACAACTTTTCCATTGTGGCTTTTGCTCTATTAGATTGAGTTCCAATTACAACTCTATCTGGTTTCATAAAATCATCGACAGCTACACCCTCTCTCAAAAATTCAGGATTAGATACTACATCAAAATCTACACTTGCATTTGCTTTTACTTCTTTATAAACTCTTTCTGCTGTTCCAACTGGAACTGTACTTTTATCTACAATAACTGCATAACTTGTCATAATCTTACCCAAATCGTTGGCTACACCTAAAATATATTTCAAGTCTGCTGAACCATCTTCTCCAGGAGGAGTTGGTAATGCTAAGAATATTACCTCGGCATCTTTAATCCCTTCTTTTAAATCCGTAGTAAATGTGAGTCTGTTTTCTTTTCTATTGCGTTCAAACAAAACTTCTAAGCCTGGTTCGTAAATTGTGATTTTCCCTTTCTTTAAACTTTCAATTTTATTAGTATCAATATCTATACAAGTTACATAGTTTCCTGTTTCAGCAAAACATGTTCCTGTTACAAGACCCACATAACCAGTTCCTACCACTGCAATTTTCATATTTTCAAATTATTTATAAATTAAACGACCCACAAAGGTAAAATAAATATAATTTTGAAAATAGCAATCTAGCTTTTTTTTAACATCAGCTATACAAAAAATGGCACTTAAAGGCAATTTTGCTTAATTAAGTGCCAATTATTACCACTCCATTGTAAAAAAAATGATGCTTAAATCAATAATGAATACTTAATCTAAAAGAATATCAAAAACTTTTGAAATGTTTATTTCAAAGGGAAGGTTTAAAATAAGCGATTTAAATCTGAATGAGATAATAAAAAGAAGAATTGTCTTATGAATTATTCCAAGCAAAAGGATATTTTTGTCCTTGGTAGCTTTTAATTTCCATATCAATGGTGCCTATAGATAAATCAATTTCCATTTTAATTGGCACACGATTTTTGTCATCAGAAACCCAAATGCGGATTGCATTATCACCCTTAAAAAGATCATTTTTTGGTAATATTGGATTTAATTTAAGTACCCTTATTTTACCAAACTTTGTATGCACTATTCCTTTCCCAGCATACTTAATCTTCATGTTGTATAGGTCTTCATCAAAAAACAAAGGAGATGAAACGGTCTGGCCTATGGCAAATTTGGAAAAATCTACAGTCCTAAGAAAATAGTATCCAGATATTACATCTTGAATATTATCAGGAACAGTAAAAATTTTAGATTCTTCTTTCTCAATTTTCACCAATTCATTTTTTGAATGATTAAAATTTATTATTTGATCTCTTTTGTAATTATTTTCTCTAGCACTGTAAATAAATTTATGAGGAATAAAAGCGGTGGTATCTATATATGACCTGTAAGTATTTCTTATTTTAAACATATCTGTAATACCTGCAGTTTTGCCTAAAACATTTACTTTGAAACAAGGGCGTCCATTTAAATTGTAAATTTTATCATCTAC
Source organism: Leadbetterella sp. (assembly GCA_036781325.1). Taxonomy (GTDB): domain Bacteria; phylum Bacteroidota; class Bacteroidia; order Cytophagales; family Spirosomataceae; genus Leadbetterella. The sequence continues at coordinate 6,586 of DAIQBE010000079.1, forward strand.
ATCTACATTAGCTGCTCCAATAACAAAAAAGCCATACTTTACTTTATAATCATAGTTTTCTCCTGCTTTAAAGCTGTCGTTTTCAACATGCCTATATTCAGAGAATCCAAAAGCAAGTAAAAAAGTAGATAAAATTATTATTAAAAACCTAATCATAAAAAATATATTCGTTTTCAAGCAATTTTATTTACTATTAAAACGCCAAATACAATTTAAAAATTTCAAAAACTTTATAAAAGCAATTTAAAATAATTTCAATTAAGAATGTGAATTAAATATTGATGCTCAAAAATAAAAAAAAGATGCTTCTTTTGAAAACATCTTTTTAAAGCTTTTATTCCATTTAAAATCAATCCTCTTCTTCAATATTTAAATTCTTATCAACTAAAGCGTCAGCATTACCTGCCACTGTCAATTTAATTTTCTCTTCTAAATCTAACATAAGTTCTGGGTTGTCTTTAATTAGTGCTTTTACAGAATCTCGCCCTTGACCTAAGCGGTTTTCAGCATAAGAAAACCAAGATCCTGATTTCTTTACAATATCTAAATCTACAGCTAAATCTAATACTTCACCTGATTTAGAAATACCTTCCCCATACATTATATCAAATTCAATTACTTTAAATGGCGGAGCTACTTTATTTTTAACAACTTTAACTCTTGTTCTGTTACCAATAATATTGGCTTCCCCGTCTTTTATTTGTCCTATTCTTCTAATATCAATTCTTACTGAAGCATAAAATTTGAGGGCATTTCCACCAGTAGTGGTTTCTGGACTACCAAACATAACCCCAATTTTGTCTCTTAGCTGATTAATAAAAATACAACAACAACCTGTTTTGTTGATAGTTCCTGTTAATTTTCTAAGTGCTTGGGACATTAATCTTGCTTGAAGACCCATTTTGCTATCTCCCATTTCACCTTCTAACTCTGCTTTTGGAACTAAGGCTGCAACTGAATCAATAACACAGATATCAATGGCTCCTGAGGAAATCAAATGTTCTGCAATTTCTAAGGCTTGCTCTCCATAATCAGGCTGAGATATTAGTAAGTTTTTGGTATCAATACCCAATTTCTCAGCATATGACCTATCAAAAGCATGCTCAGCATCAACAAATGCGGCAATACCTCCCATTTTTTGAGCTTCAGCTATTGCATGCATTGCCAAAGTTGTTTTTCCTGAAGATTCCGGACCATAAATTTCAATAACTCTTCCTTTTGGAAAACCACCTACACCTAAGGCTAAATCTAAACCTAAAGAACCGGTTGAAATCACCGGTACCTCCATAACTTTGGTATCACTTAAACGCATTACCGTTCCTTTCCCATACGTTTTATCGAGTTTGTCAAGGGTGGATTGAAGTATTTTCAACTTTTCTATACTTTCCTTTTCTGTCTTATCTGTTGCCATTTTTTTTATTTTGAATTCAAAAGCAAATATATATAATTTTTTTAGACTAGCCCTGCTAAATATATTAGCAAATGAAATTCCTCTTGCATGTATATTAAAGGTTTTTTATAATAAGTTCTTTCCATTGCACTTTTATTCCACCACCAGAATGTATTTGCAAAGCAATTTTCCCGTCCACTTCTCCAATTGCTTTGTCGTTTAAATAAATCATTTGCTCTCCATTTACCCAAGTGGTCACTTCATTACCAACGACCTTAATTTTCATAGTATTCCATTCACCCATTTTTACATTATCTTTTTGTGGATCAGGCTTAATTAACCATCCTCTTTTATATGATTCATAAATTCCTCCAGAAAAATTGCCTGGAGGTGCCACTTCCGCTTGCCAGCCTGAAACTTTTGTGCCAACAATACTTGAATGAAAAAACACCCCACTATTACCGTTTGCCTCAGGTTTAAATTTTAAATTCAGTTCAAAATCTTTAAAAGATTTCTCTGTACCCAAATAGCCATATTCTTTATCTGGGCCACTTTCACAAACTAAAAGTCCATTTTCTACATACCATTTTTCTGTTCCATAAACAACCCAACCATCTAAATTTTTGCCATTAAACAATTTAATTTTTTTGTTTTTCTGAGCAGTACAAAAAATAGGCAAAAACAGTACAAGAAGAATGATTTTTTTCATTTCAATTGATTTTATTATTTTAAAAAAGCAAATTAACAATTCTAAGTTAAAAAATAAAATTCAAGCCTAAATCAATGTTACTTATGAAATCAAAAAGGTAACTTTGCATTTTGATAATTAAGTACTTATTTAGATAGAAAAATGAAATTCCAAGAATTAAATATAAATAAATCTTTATTAAATGCTCTAAACGATTTAGGTTTAGAATCACCGACCGCTATCCAAGAAAAAGTGTTTTCAATTGTTATGTCTGGGAAAGATGTTTGCGCTATAGCACAAACTGGAACAGGAAAAACACTTGCTTATCTACTTCCCTTATTACGCTTATGGACATATTCTAAAGAAAAATTACCTCAAATTCTTGTTTTAGTTCCTACAAGAGAATTAGTTATTCAAGTGGTAGAAATGGCAAAGGAACTAACAAAATACATAAGTTTTGATGTAATAGGGGTATATGGAGGTGTAAATTTAAAAACACATGTTTCTGAATTATCCAAAGGATGTGATCTTTTGGTTGCAACACCAGGAAGACTAATTGATTTGGCCTCTTCTGGTACTTTAAAAGTAAAAAACATAAAGAAACTAGTAATAGATGAGTTTGATATGATGCTCGATTTAGGATTTAGACCTCAATTAAAAACTATTTTTGACAAAATTCCTGAAAGGCGCCAAAACCTACTTTTCTCTGCAACTTTAACCGAGGAAGTAGAAAGCTTACTTGATGTATATTTTAAAAATCCAGTTTTGATTGAAACTTCAACTTCAGGCACTCCGCTTGAAAACATTAACCAAAAGGCCTATGAAATACCAAATTTTCAAACTAAAATAAATTTCCTAGAATTGTTGCTAGTTAATGATAAAGAAATGAAAAAAAATTTAGTTTTTGTTTCCAATAAAGCCCTCGCTGATTTGCTTTTTAATCAACTATTAAATAGAGATCTACAAAATATTGATGTGATTCATTCTAATAAATCGCAAAATTATAGATTTAAAGCG
>DAIQBE010000080.1:0-9639 GCA_036781325.1 Leadbetterella sp.
TACTTCGGCATTGGGAATGTCTTTTGCTGCTCCCATAGTTGCTTCGGCTAATGCAAAACAGTTGGCATCATTTGCGAGAACTATTTTTACCTTTAAAATTTCTTCCAAATCTTTTTTCATGGCTTGTCCATTCATGCAAACTGTATTGCAGTTTTTCATAGTTTGGGTTCCTGGATCGAGAGTGCCAGGTGTACTAAAGCCTATTGCATTTGGTATAATTTCAGTTTCGTTTACAACTTGGTCTATTAACAGTTTAATTCTATCCAAAATATGTTGATAGCCTAGATTAGCTTCGGTAGCTATTCTTTTTCTAATAACTATTTCGTTGTTTTCTGCTTTTATTACAATACATTCAATTTTGGTACCCCCTAAGTCAACCCCAAATAAATAGCTCATAGTATGTATTAAAATTTTTGACGAAATACGTATATTTTGATGATATTTTAAGATTTATTGGCAAAGAAAATTAGGAAGTTCTATTTTTTTATTAGTTCTCTAATATGTTTTCAAAAATTCACCAATTTCTTTTCCTTTTTCAAAAAGCAGTTTTTCTACATGTTTTTTTGCAAAGTTTAAAGTCATTTCTTTGGTTTTGATCTGGTCGGTCATAATTATATAGGGTTCATTTTTAATGGTAGTTTCAATAGTACCACCAATTAAAATAACTTTCTTTTCTTTACTGTATTTTAAAAGTTGAGCAATGAGCTTACCATTCCAAGTTTGGTGGTCTATTCGACCTTCTCCAGAAATAATAATGTCAGTTTCCGCTATTTTTTGGTGAAAATCGCAAAGTTCAAAAATAAAATCAGCCGCTGAAATGACTTTAGCATTTAAAAATACAAAAGCACCTCCCGCCAATCCTCCTGCTGCCCCACTGCCATTAATCTTCATTAAATCAATGTTAAACTTATTTTTGAAAATCATATTTAAATTTTCAAGTCCATTATCAAGTTCTTCAATTTCAGTTTCCGAAGCCCCTTTTTGTTTAGCATAAATATATGCTGCCCCATTTTTTCCGGAAAAAGGATTGGTGACGTCGGTGGCAATTATAAACTCAATATTTTTTAAATCGTAAGTATCTATTTGCTGATAGTCAGCAATTGCAATAAGATTTTCTCCAATTGGAGTAAGCGTATTTCCATTTTTGTCAAAAAAACGGTAGCCCAAGGCAGATGCCATTCCAATTCCTCCATCATTTGTCGATGAACCACCAACAAATAAAACTACTTTTTTTGCCCCATTTTTTATTGCGTCTAGGATTTGTTCCCCAGTGCCTAGACTAGTAGTTTTTAAAGGATTTCGTTCCGATATTTCTAAAAGCTCTAAACCAGCAGTTTGAGCCATTTCAATATAGGCTGTTTTTGAATTATCATTCCAAAGATATATGCTGGGCTTTTTTCGAAACAAAGGGTCGGAAGCAATCAAAGTTTTATAAGTGCCTGAGTTCTCAATTGACTCCAAGGTACCTTCACCTCCATCAGCCAAGGGTAGGATTTTAATCACAGATTTCGGAAAAGTAATTTGAATTCCTTTTGCTAAACTTCGAGCTACCTTTTTTGCAGAAAGCGAATCTTTAAATGAATCTGGTGCTATAAGAATTTTCATTACAAACTCATTAAATCTTTAAACTTTATGGCTTGTCTTCTTGAAATCTCTATTTTTTCTATGTTATTATTTTTATCGCCATTTTTTAAAGTAACCAAAAGTCCGCCAGAAAACCACGGTTCAATTTTATCAACCCATTGTAAATTAATAATATGTTTTCTGTTGGCTCTAAAATAATTTTTGGGATCTAACCTTTCCTCTAAGCTGTTTAGAGATTTTAGAATCATTGGCTTTTGATCTTCAAAATGTAATCTTACATAATTGCCCATGGATTCAAAAAGTCTGACTTTTCCCAATTTTACAAACCAACATTTTTCTCCGTCTTTCACAAAAACTTGGTCATTTTCGGTTAAATAATCTTGAGATAATTCAGCTTGAGATTTGGTTTGAGCCGATTTTTTAAGTTCTTCTTCCACCTTTAAAATGGCTTCAGCCAGTCTGATGGAGTCTATGGGTTTCATTAAATAATCCAATGCATTATATTCAAAAGCTTTTAAAGCATATTCGTCATAGGCAGTCGTGAAGATTACCTCAGGAACTTTGTCTTCCAAGACTTCTAAAAGCTCAAACCCATTTTTTCCAGGCATTTGAATATCTAAAAAAAGTAAATCGGGTTGGTGCATTTCTATTAATTCAATAGCTTCATTTGCATTTGCCGCTTCCGCCACAACGTTAATTCTTGGAAACTCTTCCAACAATCTTTTTAGCTCATTTCTTGCTAATCGCTCATCATCAATAATAATAGCATTCATATTTATTTAATTTATTGGTATTTTAATTAATGCACAAACAATTTGCGGACTTTCTTGAAAAATTTCAAAACTGCCTCTATTTCCGTACAATAATTTTAATCTTTTTTCAGTGTTAATTAATCCAAAACCCCCATCTTCATTTTTGTTTTCTGTGTTTTTTAATATGCCTGTGTTTCTGATTTTTATTAAAAGTTCTTTGTTTATTGCGGTGGTGTTAATTTCTACAAAACCCCAGTTAGTGGCTTTTTGAACGCCGTGTTTTATAGCGTTTTCCACCAAAGTTTGGAGCATCATTGGTGGAACCTGCACTGACAATGTGTCTTTATCTACATCCCATTTGGTTTGTAATCGCTCTTCATATCTCACTTTTTCTAATTCGAGATAATCTTCTACTGTTTTTAGTTCTTCTTTTAAAGAAATAGTAATTTTTCGATCAGCTACAAGCGAGCTTCTTAAAATATTGGAGAGTTGGGTAATTCCTTTCTGAGCTTTTTTTGGTTCTTCTATTATCAGAGCACGAATGCTATTTAAAGCATTAAACATAAAATGAGGGTTAATTTGAGCCCTTAATATTTTTGCTTCTGAGGCTTCTATGGAAGCTTGTAATTTTATTCTTTCAACGGCTTCATCTCTTCTTTCTTTAGAATATGCAGAAAATATATAAATCAAAACCCAGATTAAAACGGGTTTTCCCAAGTTTGTAATGTATAAGACTTCCTTAATCAACCAGTTAATTTGCGAGGTATCTATAATTGTCTCATCCAAGCTTATATTTACAGCAGTCATTAATGCTGTAATTATTAATATTCCTATAGTACTTCTGAAAACAAGCTGTGGAATTGGTAATTTTACCCAAAAATATTGTTTAAAGATTACTCTAAAAAAATGGGTTAATGATATCCCCACTAGAATATTTATTATGGAATTGAAGATTAATATTTCTATTTCTTCATAGTTAAAGTTGAATGTAATAAAATAATCAACAAAACCCGAGATGGTATAAAAGGTCCATCCCAGAATTTGAAAAAGCCAATAGGATTGCTTAAAATTCATTGATTATTTTTTTTCAAAGCTACAAATAAACTAAATTTTGAAGTTAAGTATATTTCTATTGGGCTATTTGTCTTCTAAACGGACAATAATTCGTTTAATAAAAAAATAAAAATAGCAAATTTTTAAACCATTTCTAGGTTAATTTGTGGAATAAAATTGAAATGTGTTATGTCATTTGATATCTCAATTTCAAAAGATTTGGTTTCGTAATGATAGATCAATTTGTATAAGCAGGTATTCATATGTGGGAAACTGTCCATTTCAGATAGAGGTAAATTAGAGATTTGAGCTAGCAAAATTCTCATGGCTCTTCCATGCATGGCTATCAAAATCAAGTCTTCCTCTCTGTTTTGAAGAATAATATTTAAGGCGATTTTTTGTCTATCTGCCACAATTTCTGGGCTTTCTCCACCTTTGGCTGCCAAGTGTGTGTGGCCTTTTTGCCAGTTTTCTAATAATTCAGCATAATAAACGTTGTCTATAGCGTTTGGAAGTCGTCCTTCTTTTTCGCCCCAACTTATTTCATTCAATTCTGGTAATATAACTTGCTCAATTCCCAGCTTTAGAAAATGCTCTACAGTTTGATGAGTACGAATTAATGCAGATGTGTAAATTTTTTGAAAAGGAATATGAGAATATTTTTTAAAAAAAGCCAAAGATTGAATTCTTCCGGTTTCGTTTAATTCAGAATCTACTCCACTTCCTTGGACGATACCTAATTTATTAAATTCGGTTTCTCCATGTCTTATAAGGTAGATTTCTTTTTTGCTTTTTGACATTCTCGTAATTATTTTTGAGTGTATTTCATTAATTTTTGCAAAAATACGAATATATGTTTAATAAAAGTTTAGGACTTGATTTTCTTAACTCAATGGGAAAAAATAATATAGAAGAACAGCTGGGAATTGAGTATGTAGAAATCGGAGAAGATTTTATTGTAGCTAGAATGCCAGTTGACCATAGAACTAAGCAACCTTTTGGTATTTTACACGGAGGAGCTTCTGTAGTTTTGGCAGAATCTTTAGGTTCTGTAGCTTCTTTTTTATGTTTAGAAAATCCCGAAAAGCAGAAAGCAGTAGGTTTGGAAATAAATGCTAATCACTTGAGACCAGTATCAGAAGGTTGGGTTTTTGGTAAAGTTACTAGTATTCATCTTGGGAAAAAGACGCATATTTGGGAAATCAAAATTAGTAATTCCAATGACAAATTGGTTTGCATAAGTAGAATTACTGTAATGATAATTTAATAAAGCTTTTGGCTTAATTTTTGCACTGTTTTTAACGAAAATTTCATAATATGCATAGAATATTTTTTTTCCTTTTTTTATTTAATAGTTTACTTTCATACAGTCAGAATTTGAAGCCAGAGTACCCAGTTTCAACAGCTGATACTTTAAAGCCAGAAAAGGAAATCTACTCAAAAGCTATTCCTGTGGCCTTTGATACCTTAAGTTATGCCGAAGAATACAAAAGAGATGCCTGGAGTTTGCAATATGGTATTAGAGGGGGCGTCAGTAGAGGTAAATTTAAAATAAATGAAGGGATTGTAGATCAAGTTAGTGCAACAGGGTTACCAGTTTTGGATTTAAATGGGAAGGTGGTCAAAAACAATTTTGTAAATAATGAAATTTATTCTACAGGTTTTGACGCCGGCATGTTTTTGAGGTTTGTCAGAGGCTCTTTTTTTTTACAACCAGAAATAATCTATTCATCAAAAGCTGGAATTTTTGATATTATAAAAACTGACGGAAGTTTGTCAAATAGAGTAAAAGCAAATATAAATTCTATTGATATTCCAGTGTTAATTGGAATACGTTTTAAAAATGCTAGAGTGTTTTTCGGACCAACCACTAATTTCGCATTTCAAATGAATAAAGAAATGAAAGAAATCCTGGCCTTATATACTTTAAAAGAAAACTTAGGATCGAGTTTTTTCAATAGACCAAATTTGAATTTCAATGTAGGTTTAGCTTTTGAATTTGGAGCTTTCTTTTTTGAAACAAGGTATGAGAAAGGTATTAATACCTATACTAACCAGAATATTGGACCATCAAATTCGCCGCAAGGCTTTAGAATTTTTGCCGATGGAATACATTTTAGTATTGGTATTATTAATCGCTAATTAATAATCTATTCAAATTGCATCATAAAACAATTTTCTGTCCTATTTTTGATAAAATTAAGGACTTCTACATATGAAAGCATTGGTTTTGGGAGGAGGCTCTTTAAAAGGAGCTTGGCAAGTCGGAGCAATTCAAGCAGTATTAGAGACTGGTTTTGAGCCTGATATGATTTATGGAATTTCAGCAGGTGCATTAAATGCCTCATTTATGGTAAATGAAGCCGGAAATCAAGCATTATCAGAAAATAGAATTGATTGGGATTTAGTAAACAAAAAACTGTTGCAATTTTGGTTAGAAAATATCACAAAACCTCAAGATATAGGTATATTAAAATCTAAATGGTCATTAGGAATTGATACGATTTTAAGCAGATTTGACGGTTTGTTAGACACAAATCCTCTTCATGAAAAACTTAAAAAATATATAGACCTTACTGTTTTAAGAAGAAGTCCAATCGCTTTAAAAGTTGGTGCTGTAAATTTAAATACGGGTTTAATGCACTATGCTGATCCATTAGAACAGCATTTTTTAGATTATTTGCGGGCAAGTAGTTCGCTTCCCATTGTAATGCCGGCTATTCAAATTGGAGGAGATCATAAAAAAGTATATTTAGATGGTGGTTTAAGAGAAGTTGTTCCATTAAAAAAAGCCATAGAAGATGGAGCCACAGAAATTTACGCCATAGCAACTCATCCAAAGTTCAATGAAATGAAACCAATAAATTATAGAAATCTTTTATCTGTGTTAGATAGACTAAAAGATATTTCTGTAAATCAATTAGAAAACAATGATATTGAATGGGCAGAAAACTTCAATAAAAATATTATTTCAGTAGCAGGTTATTCTATAAATAAGAAAGTCAGTTTAAAAGTAATTCGACCAGATGATGCTATAGACATAAATCTTACTGATTTTGATTTAAGTATTATAAAAAGAATAATTAAAGAAGGATATGAAAAAGCGTACACTGTTTTGAAAGAAAAATAGTAATTTTAGTAGGGGCGGACTTTTATTTTTTTTTGTAAATATTTTACTTATTAAACTCAAAAAGCTCATAAGACATTCACTCGAAATGAACGGTTCGTTTAACTATTTTGCAAAATGGGGATGAAATTCTAGAAAAAGTATATCTAGATACAATTGATTGAGAATTGAAATCTAAGGGCAGCAAAAAAAATTGTAGCCTATTTCCAATTGGGTTTTTTTTGGATTAAAACAACTTTACTTTTTTTGCATTATAAATCCAAACCAATCCCAAAGTAGCAATTAAAGTAAATGCAATAGGTAATGAAAAGCCCTTTGAAATAAATCCAATAAGGACAGGACCAAATAAGAAACCCCCCATTGCAAATGTATTCATCATGGCTAGGCCAGCTCCTTTTGGCATGTTGGGTAAACGCGAAGAGCTGGCATATAAAATAGGAGCTCCACAAGACACCCCTGCACCAACTAATGCAAATCCAAAAATTGCAGTAAAAGTGTAAGGTAATAATATAGCAATTAAGATTCCGGTTACACTTAAAAATCCACCATAAATTAAAATTTTATTTGCTCCAAATTTTGGAATTATTTTATCACCCAATAGCCTACCCATTGCCATTAAAAAAGAATAACCAGCAAGTCCCCACCCTTCATAATAGCGATTTGTTTTAACAATATCTCTCATAAAAACAGCTGTCCAGTCTGCCATAGTTCCTTCAGTAATATTAATACAAAGACTTAATATGATCATAAGAAGAAAATTACCAGTAGGAAATTGAAATTTTGACCTTTTCAGTTTACTTGTTCCCTGCTCATCATATAGTAATAAAATTATTGGTCTAGCATAAAAAAATGTTACTAACAAAATAAGGCAAATCGATAACATAAATTTACTTGGAGAAATAGATAAGCCATTGAAAAAGCTAGAAACAATAGAGCCCGTCATTAAGCCTAAGCTAAACATTCCATGACAAGTACTCATAATTTTGATGTTTTGATGGATTTCAATTGATCCAACGCAGGTGTTCATCCCTATATTTGTTATAGAAATAGCGGAGCCACAAAGCAATAAAAAAATAGATAATACATATACATTGGGGGCATTTAATAATAAAAAATAGGTAAAAAGGAGAAAGCACCAACCCCATAGCGTGCTTTTTCGCATTCCTATTTTTCTAATTAACATGGCTGCAACCGGATTCATAACCAATGCTCCAAAAGGCATAGAAAGTAGCAAAATCCCTAATTCTGCGTCGTTTAATTGAAAAAGATGTTTTATATACGGTATAAAAGTTGCCCAACAGCCAAAAAGCAAACCCATAGAAATAAAGGCCAGTCCAATTGCTAAACTCTGTTTATTGCCAAAAAAATCTTTAATAATATGTGAAAACATGCAAGTGCTACTTTTTTTGCAAAAGTAGGTCTTTTAACCTATAGAAACAGAAAATGAACTAAGATTAATGAACTTTTATAAATAGCTAAATGAGGCGTTTAGATTGTTATCTATTTGTCTCTCATTTTAGGCTCGAATTTTTTAGGAGCAAACAAAAAGCCAAAAGCTTCTGCACCTTCCTTGGTATGCACCTTATGATGTATATAATGAGCATTCATAATACGCTTCATATAAGCACTTTTGGTTCGAAAATTTATTTTAATACGTCTATGGACTATTAGATCATGAAAAATAAAATAAGAGATTCCATAGAGCGAAATTCCAAAGCCAATATATGTCAAATACCAAAATTCACGATTTAAATCACCGTAAATTATGGTCGACATTGCTGTAATGCTAAAGACTACCGCATAATAGTCATTTTTTTCAAAAAATCCTTTGTGATGATTATGATGATCGGCGTGCCATTTCCATCCAAAACCATGCATGATGTATTTGTGAGTAAACCATGCCACCCCTTCCATAAATGCAAAAACGCCCAGAACAATACCAACTCGAATTATAATTTCCATCCTTATTTTACAATTTATAATTTAACATTTACAAAATAAAAAAGTTTTAAAATTCTAGTTAAAAAAAACTATTTTTGTCAAAATTAATCAATCGTTATTTATGAAAAACATATTAATAGCAATTTTTCTGTTTTTCTGTCTATCTTCTTTTGGACAGAAAAAAAGTTCAGTAGTAAATTCAAAACCCAAACTTGTCGTTGGCATTGTAGTGGATCAAATGCGATATGATTATTTATATAGGTTTTATTCTAAATATTCAGACAAAGGTCTTAAAAGGCTTATGAACGAAGGTTTTAATTGTAGAAATAATCAATATCATTATGCTGCCACAATTACTGGCCCAGGTCATGCTCATGTATATTCTGGATCTTCTCCTGCAATAAGTGGCATTGTTGGCAACGAATGGTATGACAAAGTTATAAATAAATCGATGTACGTTGTTTCAGATTCTACAGTAAAAGTAATTGGTGAAGGCTCTGATGCTGCAGGTAAAATGTCTCCTCGAAATTTGAAGGTTACCACCATTACTGATCAACTTCGAATTTCAAGTCAATTTAAATCTAAAGTTATTGGTATTGCTTTTAAAGATAGAGGCTCTATTTTACCAGCCGGTCACACGGGTTTGGCTTATTGGTATGATGCTGGAAGTGGCAATTGGATTACGAGTAGTTACTACACGGATGCTTTGCCAAAATGGGTTAAAGAATTTAATGCTAAAAAATTACCTCAATCTTATATTGCTAATATTTGGGAGCCAATGATGCCATTGGAAAATTATACCGAGACTGAAGATGATGATCAGCCTTATGAAGCCCAAATGTCTGGCGAACCTAAGGCTGTGTTTCCTCATAAAGTCACTATGGGAAGCTTGGCTCAATCGTATTTTGGAAACGAACTCACCACTAAATTTGCTCTGGAAGCTTTTGAATCCGAAAAATTGGGCAGAAATGGAGAAACTGATTTTTTAGCAGTCAGTTTTTCTACTCCGGATTACACTGGACACGCTTTTGGACCACAGTCTAAAGAAATTGAAGATGTGTATCTGCGATTTGATAAAAATATTGAAGAGCTCTTAAATCAATTTGATAGTCAACTTGGAATTGGAAATTATACCGTTTTTTTAACAGCAGACCACGGTATTGCTGAAATTCCAGCTTTTTT
>DAIQBE010000081.1:0-9572 GCA_036781325.1 Leadbetterella sp.
GAACCCTCACTTTATTTTTAATAGCTTAAATAGTATTAGTTCTCTTACTATTATTGACCCAGAAAAAGCCCATGAAATGATCATTAAGCTTTCGGACTTTTTGAGGTATACGGTGGGCTATGGGCAAATGCAAAAAGTAGCTTTAAAAAAAGAATTAGAAATGTGTGAAGCCTATTTAGCCATCGAAAAAATTAGATTTGGTTCAAAGATTCAAGTAGAAATGCAGGTAAATGAAAATAGTTTAGAAATTGAAGTACCTAGTATGTTATTACAAACCCTTTTTGAAAACGCCATTAAACATGGTATTTATAATTCTTTAGATCCGGAAAGAATCTTATTTACTTCTTATTTAGAGAATGAAAGGCTTTTTATCATGATGGAAAACACTTTTGATATAGAAGGAAGCAAAAAAATTGGAACAAAAACAGGTTTAAAAAACATAAAAGACAGGCTTAGATTGATGTATAAAAATTTAGCAATTTTTGAAAATACAATAATCGAAAATAAATTTATTGTCAAATTAAATTTACCTATAAACACATGAAAATTAAGACATTACTTATTGACGACGAAGAGTTAGCCCGCAGTTTAGTAAGGAACTTTATACAAAACGATTCGGATTTTGAGGTAATAGGCGAAGCGAGTGATGGTTTTGAGGCTTTAAAATTGATACATGAACTAAAACCTGATCTAATTTTTCTAGATATTCAAATGCCTAAACTCACGGGCTTAGAAATGCTAGAACTTATCACAGACCCTCCTTTAGTGGTATTTTCAACTGCTTATGATCAATATGCAATTGCAGCATTTGAAAAAAATGCAATCGATTATTTGTTAAAACCATTTTCCAGAGATCGATTTCAAAAAGCATTGCTGAAAGTAAAAGAAAAAATTGAGGCGAATATAGATTCAAAAGAAGAAATTAAAAACCTTCTGGCTACTCCTGTATCTACTGAAAAATCTTTGGAAAGAATTGTAATAAAAAATGGTTCAAAAATAGAAATGATTCATTTTCATGAAGTTACTTACTTAGAAACGTATGGAGATTATGTATGGATTCACACTGAAAAAGCTAAATTTTTAAAACAAAAGACCATGAAGGAGTTTGAAGAACTTCTGCCTTCCTCCTTTTTAAGAGTTCATCGTTCATTTTTAGTAAACTTAACTTTTATTCAAAAACTTGAACTTTATGAGAAGAACTCTTATCAATTACTTTTAAAAAATGGTGCAAGAATTAGTGTAAGTAAAAGCGGATATAAAGAATTGAAAGATACACTGGGATGGTGAAAATCAAGTAATCAATTTTATGAAAACCATTTATGAGAATAGTATACATCTAAATATTAAATAGCACTACTCCTTCCTTTCAATTCTAATTGACTTACAGCGTCTAATAAATTTTCAGAAAGGTTTTTTAGCCATTTGAGTTGCTCTAAAATAGATTTTGCTTCTTGCAATTGGTTTCTTTTTTCTGTTGATATTTCAAAAATTCCAGCTGCTATTTCTTTATTTCTTATTGATTTTAGGTCGACATATTTTTTTTCTAAAATTTCAAAAGACTTCTTACAATTGTCTGGATTTTTTATAGGTTCAGTAGTGTTCAAAATAGCTACACAATTTTCCAAATTTTTACCTATATAGTCCATGATAATATCGAAACTTTCCGATGAACTGGTGGTTTTATGGCTCTGAATATAGGCCGAATAAGCAGCGATAGCGGATAAAAAGCTATTACTAAGAAGTACTGTTGCATAAATAGTATTGACTTGATTTCTTTTTGATTTGGGCTCTTCTTGTAGCCTTTGAAAAGACCCATTTAAATTACCATTTTTTAAAAATGCATCTTTTCTTATCAGTCGATAGGCTGTGTCAGGCTCTATTTTCGATCTGTACAGCATATTTACGGATTTTAAATAATTCAAATTTGCTAATAGGCCTTTTATTAAGGATTCTTTTATACTTTCTTTTTCCCAAACAGGCCAGACAAAATACATTGAAAATAAAGAAATCAAAACACCAATAAAAGTAAATAACCCTCTATTTAAAATTGTTTCCAGAGAATCAGTTTCATTCAAAACGTATAGTAGTAAAATACTTATGGTAATACCTGCAGACCCTATTTTATAATTTTTATTAATAAATGAGAAGCCTAGCCATAAAGTTGCAGAAGCGATAATGCCATAGACATAAAAATTAGAAAAAAAATAAACTAGGAAGAACGTAATGGCCATTCCCAAAACAGTGCCTATCATACGGCTTTGGGCTCTACTTTTGGTAAGTCCATAATTGGGCCTTAAAATCACTAAAGTGGTTACTATAATCCAATTGGTATAGTCTGAATTTATAGCATTTCCGATGAAAAAACTCAACAAAAAAGCTATTGAAAGTCTTATTGAATGTCTAAAAATTACAGATTCGGTGGTAAGATTACTTTTGAGGGTGTTCCAAGAGTAATTCTGTGTAGTAATAAACTGGCTGTTACCCCTAGTAACCAAAGTAGATTTTTGAAATAAATTATTATAAATATTGACTATCAAACTAAATTTTTCAATCTTATTGCGTTCTTGATCTAAGAGATTTCTCAACATCAAAGCACCTTCACGGGCTTGGGGTAGTTTAACTGCTTCTACATAAATATTAATATTTTTTTCGGCAGTTTTTATTGCCTCATTTAGTTTATTGTCCAATAAGAAATCTGCATTAGTTCTTATAGCTTCACTTAGATTTAAAACATTCGCGGCAACTAATTCAGAAATTTTTTGAAACGGTTTTAATAAATTCACATGCTGTTTGAGTTCCTCTTCAAATACTTCTGCATCTGGATTCCATGCAATAGCTATTTCAAATAGATCAATTAATTCTTTAAAAATTAGATAGAGTTTCTGATCCTCGGCGGATGAAATCAACCTTGACTTTTCGCTCATTAACATGCTTCGCAATAACTCATGTTTATCGTTAATGGCACTTTGGGCTCTTAATAAATTATTCTGCAGTTCCAAAGAATTACTTTCCTTTTCCCATTTGAGGTCCTCATTTATTTTTAAAAAAGTGGCGGTGAGTTCCATACATTCGGAAAGTAGAATTTGGATATGTTTTGTCTGAAAAAGGAACTGACTTAAAGAAGAAACACAGATATAAATCACCCCACCCAAAGCTACATACTGAAGGATTTCGGGAAATGGAATGCCATATTTATGAAGCATTAAGCCCATAACAATTGCAAATAATCCGGAGAATGCAATCATTGAACCCCTAAAACCATAAACAGAAAGCATAGAAATAGAAAAAAACAATACGGCAAGTAAGGCAATCTTAAAAAGATATGGCACCTCCGCAACCAAGAAACTCAATACTAAAACGATAAAACCTAAAAGAAAACTTAGAATCATTCCCAGTATTCTGTTTCGGTTTGTTCCTTCTATGTTAGAGAAATAGGCAAATAATACTCCAACTACGAAGGACATTCCTAAAGGAAAATGGCCTGTGGAAAAACCCCAGTATATAGGTGAAACTATCAGTATACTTACCACTGTAGCTTTGAAAAAATCAAAAGAGTTAATATGTTTGGCTATTCTTTTAGGCAAAACAATAATTAAAATACGAGGTAATTTGTGATAAAAAACAAGATTATTGCAATTTAAAAAACCAAAGAACAATTATTAAATACAAAATAAATAAATGACGCTAAGGGCTTCTCAAAAAATAAGAATGGCTTTGATAGGAAGACGCCTTATAATTCTTGCATAATTGCTAAACATGCCCCGGCTGGATCTTTGATGATAGCAAATATATCTTTCCCCATTTTCCTGGGTCCATCCAATATTTTTCCTCCTAATTTTAAACAATTTTCTAAGCTCTTTTCCAAATTATCTACACAAACATAATTAAGCCATTGCGCTGGAATTTTGGAATTTGAACCTTTTCGGTGGCAAATCCCACTGATAATCTCGTTATTTTCTTCCGGATTATGCACATTAAAATCAACATAATCTCCAACAGGCTGCTCGCTAAAAGTCCATCCTACCAGGGCTCCATAAAAATCCTTTATTTGTTCCGCATTATCAACTGTAAGGTCAGTCCAAAGTATTTTACCTTTCGTTTGCATATCAAATTACATAAAAAGTATAATTCTATTTCTTTGAAAACATAAAATGCTACAAGGGATGATAAATTTTTATTGCATTTTTCAAAACTTCCTCTTTATCGAGTGTCATTCTTTTGGGCTTTTTAGCAATATAACTTTCAATTTGATCTGAAAAATGTGGACTATCTTCGTGAGTAGAATTGCCGTAATTTAACATGGTTTCTATTTCTGGCAAACCAGTTTTTGAAAACCTTACTAAGGAAATGTAAGATTCTCCTTGTTCCACTTTAATTTTCCCATCTTTATAAGGTCTTCCATGTGAAGCTGTGAGTACATCAGGCATTCCCCACATGGGTTTTTCTACATTTCCTCTAACCAATTTCTGATAATCTCCTAATACTATTTCTGTATTTCCAAAATGGGTTTGCATATAATCTTTGGTATATCTTAAAGTTTCCAAAAAGTCTTTTTGGGTTAATACTGGTTTTTCATTCTTAGAATAATTTTTAAGTTTATTCCTCAACTCATTAAACATAATTAAAAAAACTGCTGCTCCTTTGCTATCTGCGTCGGTCTTTCTATCCCATTTTTGAACTCGATCAATCAAAATTTCTATATCTGGGTGTTCACTGGCTTTTATGCTATACAATTCGTTAATATCTATGGGAAAAGCCAATTTTTTGGGCAACTGATTATCGTATTTTATCCTTTTAAAATCATCGTAATTTAATTTCTCTTTTTCTGCTATTAACTCCATAAACCTTACGCTGCGGTTATTTTCTAGCGTTTCATATCCCATAGTAGGATCAAAATTTTTGTTTTTTAAATTATCTTTTTCCGCTGTTGCATTAAATGGAGAATGATTGGTATTGAAAAGATAGCCACTTTTTGGGTTTAAATATTGGGGTAAATCACTTAATGGGTGAAAACCGGTGGTTAAAGTTTTTGATGTATTTCCTGGTATGGTAGTCTGCCAGTTATACCCTTTTGCTCTAATAGGAATTTTTGCATTGCTAACATAAAAAATAGTATCATTTCTATCCGCATAAACGGTATTAAACATTGGAATGGCTACCATTTGCATGGCCTTATAAAAAGAAGAAAAGTTAGTTGCTTTGTTCATTCTATACCATTGTTCCATTCCTCTAATATCCTGATTTGCACCCATCCTCAAGGAGAAAGTGCCCTTTTCATTTCTAACAGTGGCTCCATAGGTACTCCATAATGCTTTCTTTTTTACAGGAATAGTAAAACCTTTAATTTTAGCTTTAAGCTTTACAGTTTTTTCTTCCAATGTTAACCATTGCCCATCAAATTTATATTGGTTTTTGTTAGCAGGGTTTATTTCTAACTGAAATACATCAATTCTGTCGGGATAATTAACGGTGTGTGCCCATCCCAAATTTTCATTTACCCCAAGACTTATTACTGGGGAACCGGGAAACATTCCTCCTAAAACGTTTAGCCCTTCTTCGCTTATCAAGTGGGCTTCATACCAAGCAACAGGGCCTTCCAATGGTTGGTGAGGATTAATATCTAAATAAGTTTTTCCGTCGGTAGTTTTTGAAGAAGATATGGCAATGGCATTGGAGCCCGCTGCTTTAAAACTATCTAGGGTTTTGGTTTTCCCTTTAAACATATTTGATAGCTCATTATCTGCTCCAGAAATTACACAAAGAGAAAAAGTAACCGAGGTCATGTAATCTTTTGTGGTGATTGGAAATGATCTTTTTACCAATATTTCACTTTTATGATTTTTGGCATAGGCATTAATTCCAGCCACATAGCCCTCAATCAATTTTTTAAATTCTGGAGAAAGATCGGAATCGTATTTTTCTTCCACTATTTCTCTACATCGCAACAATGCGATGGCATAATCTGCAGCCGCACCCTCTTTGCCTTTAAGTTTACCTAACATTCCTTTTCCTATAAGCATAGTAAGTTGCATCGTTTTAAAATCGTCTTCAGCATTGGCATAGGCCAGGCCATAGGCGACTTCTGCGTCTGTTTTAGCGAAAATATGAGGCACTCCCCATGAGTCTCTTGCAATATTTATTTTTGCCGGATCTATTTGAGAAAATGCAGATAATGAGAGGATTATAAAAAAAAGTAGTTTCATTTTTTCTTTAAATATTGATTATTTTTTTTGACGTCTAAAAGTACGAAAATATATTTTAATTCGTGTTTTGAAAATTAAATTTTACTGAATTATACTATTTTAGATTTTGAAGAATTAAAAGGAAAACCCAAACTTTATTAACTTTAAATAATGATTGCGGTTTCCTAATTTTATATTAGTCCTACTATTCAGCGTCCGCTGACCTTCGGTTTGGTGGTCCAATTGAAAAAAAAAGCTAGGCCATCTGCAAGACTCACAAAGAATTTTAAACTCAAAATACCTTTAGACGAATTGAACGGTTCGTCAGTTGATTTAGCAAAAAGGGCATGAAATTCGAGAGAAATGGTAGAAAGATACAATTGATTGAGCATTGAAATGGCCTTGGATTAAAATAAAATTGTAGCCAATTTTCCATTGCGTTTTTTGGCTTCATGGGTAATTTTTAATTTTGCGAACAACTGCCTTAATTCACTAAAGAAGGTATATTTATCTTCGTTTCCAAATTTTATTTGATAGTATAAATAAATAGCAATTTATCTAAGGTGCAAAAGCCTTTGCTACCGTATTTCTAGTTACCACATGCTGCTTCAAAATACCAATTGCTGAAGTAAAACTGTTTGAATTAGTGAGATGGGTATAAGGTGCTACCTCTTTTTCGGCTCCATTTACAAAAGGGGTAATCATATTTGTAGCCTTATCAAACATAGCATTCATTTTTTCAGGAGTGAATGTAGTATTTGTAAACTCTTTAACCTCTGCTTTGTATTTAGCATAATACACGGGGTCTTCATTTACATACTTAATTAGAGGCCAATTAGAAGCAATGCCAGTTAATGTAATTTTTACTCGTTCTTGTGAAGTAAGGGCCTCATTGTTATCCCAAGGAATCCATAGGAGCTTTTTGGTTGGATGATTGTATAAGTAATAATTATGTGCTATGCCTCCATAGGTATCCCAACTCACCAAAGTAGAGTTTATTGCCAACCACTTCACGAAATGATCCATATTCATGAATTTTTCTAAATTTGAACGCCAAGCAGCTGGGTCAGTTGTCCTATTTGGTGCATTTAAAGCCGTAACTGCTCCTTGAACATCAGAAAAATCTGCTTCTGTTTCATTATTCTTCTTTTCAAATTGAGTGGCATTAAATGTAGTAAAATTAGACTCCGGTTTATATATATTCCCTTTATCTTCTCCAAATTGGCTTTTTACCATCGTGTCGTCTACCACTTCTACCACAGTATAAACACCACAATATTTCAATCCATCACCAAAATCAATGTAGACTTTATAAAACGACGTTTGAGCACTTGGAATACCAGCCATTCTGAAAATATCGGATGCAACTTTCTCTCTAATTAGTGAATTATCTTTAGCACCTGGCGAAAAAGAAAGGTCTTTAAATCCATACATTCTTTGGTTCTTAATTTCTGGATATTTATCTTCAAATTCATCCATCTTCAATCGAAAGGGCAATTTATAAATCCCTGATTTCCAAGTTGAACTTAATGTTGAATTCCCTTTCAATCTAAAACCTACATTTTCCCATTTTTTGCCATTAAATTTCACTGAGCTTGTAACATAGGCAGGCTCTAAACCAAAATCTGTCACGCCTCCACCTCCACCGGCGGGAGGTACTCCGCCTGCAACTGGTGGAACACCACCCCCACCCTGAGTTCCACCCCCCACTCCGAAAGTACCTTTGTTTTTAGCTACCATATCAACTTTAATGGCTTCCCAATTAGTTTTACCTATTGTAATTTCCAGAACATTCACCTTTTCTTGTGGAAAAACTATAGAATAATCGGGTTGTACATCATTGCTATGCGAATCTATTGCCCAATCTGGATTAGAATTTTTGGGATTAATCTCATCATTCGATTTATTTTCGCAGGCAAATGAAAAAAGAATAATAGCAATAAAAATAGGAAATTTCATAAGTTCATATTGGTTTTCAGAGAAATACGATTTTTATACTTATTTTGTTGCTTAATAAACAAATTTTATTCGCTTTTTTGTTTTTAAGAAATAAAAAACCTCTTAATAAATTATCAATATTGTGAAAGCATATATTTAGTGGTGTTTTCTCCCCAATTTGGATGTAGGCTTGACTTGGCTTTAAAAGCACTAAATTGAGATATCGCTTTATCAAATACCCCTTTTGCTTTATCTTTTCCACCCCCAAATGCTTCAGGCGTATAAAATATTCCTTGGGCTTCCAATAAGGCAATACGTGGATTTTCCGCATTCATACTTTTAGCTTGTCCTAAAGCTTTTGCAGAAAGTTGTCCATATTTTTGCCACCTATCTTGAGGGCTTACAGACATTCTCGCGGAGGCTAAATTCGCTCTCAAAATCTCTAGTTCCTCCTCTTTCACATTGATTTTATCTGCTATCGAAAGAAATTGATCTGCTTTGTCTAACAATAAGTCCTTCTTTCCTCCATCAGTTTCAGCATAAGAATCCATTAAATAGCAATAAGCTACCCAATAGTTTGGTAACCATTCTGTTTTTTCAGCAGAAGCAATCCGTTCCATTTTATTTGCTTGTGCTTGTAAAGGAACCCCAAATTGAGAGTTCTGAATTTCAGAAACTAAGCTTTCCATAGCTTTTACATAGTTGGGATTTTGAGCAAATATTGCATTTGCTGCTACTATTAATACTACAATACTCATTAAGAATTTTTTCATTGTTTTTTTGTTTAAAATATTAAATACTAATTTATTAGTCAAAATTTAAATTTGCTTCTTTCGGCTTAGTGCCAAGCTGCCCAATGCTCCAAGAAACACCCATAAAAAAAGTTCTATATGCTACTGGGCTAACATTAAATCTTTGTTTTCCATCTGAAGAATATCGGTAACCAAATACATTTTTTCTTCCCAAGACATTATCTGCAGTAAAATAGAACACTAAAAAATGGCTTTTTATTTGTCTGATATAGCTAGATGCAAAACTTAAATTTTGAAACGAGGGGGTCTTTTCTGGATTTTTCAAATCGCCCCCCCAAGCATATACAAACCGGCCCGAAGTGGCAGTATAGGTAGCTCCAAGATTTAAGCCAATGCTTGGCAAAAACTTTTTAAATACTAAACTGAAATTATTTTTAGAAGCAAAAGTTGGTGTAATCTTACTTGGAAAATTGGCAAACTTTCTTTGGGTATCTAGAAAAGAATAGGTAATCCAAATATCGGCATTCTTTATGGTTTTTTGATCTCTAAAGAAAACATCAAATCCTTTGGCAAAGCCCCCGCCAGAATTGTTAGTGGTTCCCGTGGGGAATCGAAATGGATTAGGGTCAAAAAAGCTTGTATTTTCAATTACTAAGTTTCTATACTTTTCTTCTTTTTAAGTATGGTCCTTGTAAAATTC
>DAIQBE010000082.1:0-9512 GCA_036781325.1 Leadbetterella sp.
CCAGCCCAATACATATCAGAAGTTGAATGCGTGGCTTGAATAGATGGGATAACAGAAAACTTTCCAAATTTGCCCATATCATCAGGGTTAACTACTTGACAATGTTCTATTCTCCATCGTCTATTATTTTTATTTTTTAGATATTTGCCATATAAATCTAAAACTAATCTGTTAGCAGAATCTCCAATGCAATGTGTATTAGCCTGATAATCAGAATTAATAATTTGACTTAAATACTTATCCATTTCAGCTTTGCTCATCAACATTAAACCCTGTTTGCCTGGTTCATCTGCATAAGGTTTTAAAAGGCTTGCTCCCCTTGAACCGAGTGCACCATCAGCATACAATTTAAAAGATCTAACATTTAAACGATCGGTCTTAATTATTCCTTTTTTTATGAAATAATCCACATTTCGCAATCCTATAGAAACCATAGCATAATCTCTAATTTTTAATGATCCGTCTTTGTGCATTTTATCTAAAAGTTCTATTTCATCTTGCCCAATTCCGGCATCGGAAACAGTTGTTAATCCGTATTTGAAACATTCTTTTTGGGCATCAAGAATCATTTTTCGTTTCATTTTTTCATCATCATCTGGAACCACCCGTTTTACCAATCCCATGGCATTGTCAATAAGAATCCCTGTCAATTGTCCATCAATAATTTCCACCTCTCCCCCATCAATTTTTGAAGCAGGAGAAATCTTCGCTATTTGAATTGCTTTACTGTTTACTAACATGGCATGTCCATCTATTCTAATTAATAGCACAGGCTTATTCGGAAAAATGGCATCTAAATCATCTTTATTTGGAAAAACTTTATTTTCCCAATCATTTTGATCCCAACCTCTTCCTAATATCCAGTCATTTTCTGGATTTTCTTTTTGAAATACTTGAAGCTTTTGTAAAATTTCAGAAAAAGACTTAGTTCCTACTAAATCGCATTGATTTAGCATTTTGCCTAAACCCACAAAATGTGAATGAGGATCGTAAAAACCTGGGAAAATAGGCTTCTGTTTTACATCAATGGTATTTAAAGCTTGGTATTTTTTTCTCAATTGATTGCTTTCACCAACCTCCACAATTAGGCCATTTTTTATTGCAAATGCAGTGGCCAAACTGAAATCTTTATCAACTGTATAAACTTTTGCATTATACATTATTAAATCTACCGCTTGCTTTTGAGCAAATCCTAAAATAGGGATAAACAGGAAAATTAATTTGAATTTTAACATTAATTTGAAATTTTTGAGTCTATTTATTTTATTCTTCATTGCCAAATCTTGAGTCAGAAAGTAAATTTGCAAAAAACAATGCATTAAAAAACAATTTATTAGTTGAAAACCAAGTTCCTCTAAAATTTGGATTATCCGCAAACAAAATCACTTTTCCAGCCCCCACACTTTCTATATTAATTGCTGCAGAGTTATTAATTTTTTGCAAAACTTCTGGGTGAACATATCCTGAAAGCCAACTATTTGAAGTATAAATACTCGTTGTATTACTTGGATTAGTGCTGCGCTCTAAAATAGTATTATTATTTCTATAAACTGCTAATTTTTTTTGGTCATAACCAAAAGCAATCGGGTTGGTAGTATCTAACAAAGTTTCAAAAATTGCACCACCGGTTGACTTAGCACCCTGCATATTACTATATTCATCAAAATTTATTCTATTTTGAGTTCTAGATGAATCTACTTTTAATTCTCTAAGCTTCCCAGGGCTAATTCCAGTTTTAATCACCCATTCTGAGGCAGTTTTTAGAGAAATTAATATTCCACCTTGGTTAAGCCAATCTTTTATTTTTGAAGATCCAATTTTTCCTAAAACATCATAGGTGCCACTAACTAAAACCAAATGTGTGTATTTATTAAGATTAACTCTATTAAATTGTGCCATTTCAACTTTTGTAATGGGCATGTCAAGTTTTGTATCCAATAAATGCCAAACCTCACCTGCCTCGTATTGACTCGTACCATTTCCAATTATCATCAAAGGCTTTGGTCTTTCTAAAGTTTTTACAAAATTGCTTCCTAAGTCTATTCCAGCTTCAGAAAAACCGGTAACAATTGGTTCAAAAACAACATTAGAATTAATTGCTAAAGAGCTTAAAGTTTCAAAAAGAGAAGTTGAATTTTGAATCTGATTTTGAACTGGAATAACTAAAGTTCCTTGGGGATATTTCTTGCCATTTATTTGAAATGCCTTAGTGGCAACTTTCACCCTTATTTGTTTAGCGTGCAAACTCACTAATGCCTTTGCAGCATTGTATTCTCTCCAATCTATTAAATAACCATAATTACTTTTTTCAAAAAAAATAGTTGAATTCTGCAAATCCTTAGCCTCTAAAAGCTTCCCAGTTGTAAAAGGAGCTTTTATTTCAACATGATTTAATCCAAAAGCTAAAGCTAAGTTCCATGCTGATGTGTCATAAAAAATACTATCTGCAAATTTTTTAGGTCTATCAAAGATGGATTTTACCAAAATACTTTGTGGCTGTTCTAAAGGAATATATATGGCTTTCCCTTTTTTAAAACTAATATTTTCTTGATTATAATCAGCAGAAATATGATAGGCTTGGATTTTATGTTGAGCTAAAAATTCCCAAAAGAATCTATTTCTTCCAGTATCGTAATTATCTCCAATAACATATCCTTTTAATGGGTTTTTCTGAGCTTGACTTACTACATCTTTAAAAAAATCAACTTGATGTTTTAGTAATAAATTTTTCTCATCTACTGAGGCCCTTATTGTTGCCAAAGCATTCACAAATTGATTTCTTATTGCAAAACCAAAAGTCAAAATGCCATTTTGAGAATCCTGTGCATGCCCCCTACTGCTCCCCTGCTCAAAAAGCAAACCCAATCCACCTTGCATATCAGGATAACTACTTCCGTATCCCGGATAAAAATTATCAAAAGATTCTTTTGTATAATACATTGAACCAATTTCATTCATAGCCTTCTCGAAATATTTAGCAAATTTTCCGTTTAAAGTTTTATAATTAGACTGAGGAACTAAAGGATTTTCAGCATTACTTTTAGTAGGTTCGAAAAAATGCGTGCTATTCGTCCCCATTTCATGAAAATCAGTGACTACATTTGGCATCCAATTATGATAAAAAGCCAACCTATTTCTACTTTCTTTATGGACCGCTAAATACCAATCTCTGTTCAAATCAAACCAATAATGATTCACTCTACCACTGGGCCAAACTTCGTTATGTTCCCTGTCGTTAGGGTCTGTTACTAAGGGGCTACCCTTATGCATATTGACCCAATTATTAAACCTATCCCTTCCGTCTGGATTGATAACTGGCTCCATTAAAAACACGGCATTATCTAACCAATTCAAAGCCTCAGGTTCTTCAGAAGCGGCTAAATAATAGGCTGTTAACAATGACGCTTCCCCTCCAGAAGCCTCATTTCCATGTACATTATATCCTAACCAAACAATTACAGGCAAATTAGCAATTTCTGTATCCTTAATTTTGCCCTGAGTTAAATCCAAATGTTCTTTTCGAATTTTCTCTAGTTGAGATAAATTCTCAGGTTTGGCAAAATGAACGATAATTTGTTCTCTGTGTTCGTTGGTCTCTCCAATTTTTTCAACTTTTACTCTATTACTTGTTTTAGCTAATACATACATGTACTCCACTAACTTGTCATATCGAGTGTGATGAGAACCAATTTCATATCCTAGAAAAGCTTCAGGGCTAGGTACCGCAGAATTAAACTTTTTATTGGGAAAAAAATAATTGTTTTGAGCAAAAATTGTTTGATTAGAAATAAAAAAAAGTAGAATTAACCGAATTGATCTCATTTGATTGAATTTGTTTTGAAGTTTAAAGCAATATAATAAATTAATAAATTTGACAAGAGATTTGTTTGTTTTTTTTAAAAATTAAAAATAAAATTATTTCCCTATATTTATTGAAATTTTCAACCTTGATAAAATATGAAACTTTTTAAAGTTACCTTTCTTTTTATTTTTTGTTTTGAAAGCAATTTATTCTCACAATCTAAGCTTAAAGTGGGAATAGACGGACTAAGTCATGACCATATTGGACAGGTACTCAATAGTAATAAAAGAGGAGACATTGAGATAGTGGGTATAGCCGAGCCCAATAAGACCATGGCCTATAAATACTTAAAAAAGTATAATCTTCCTGAATCTTTGTGGTTTTCAAGTTTAGAAGAAATGGTTAATAAAACAAAACCTGAGGCCGTTTGTGCATTTAATAGTATTGCAGAACATGTAAACACCGTAGAGGTTTGTGCTCCAAAAGGAATACACGTAATGGTAGAAAAACCTTTAGCCACTACCTTAAAAGATGCTAAAAAAATGGCTGATTTAGCTAAAACCAACAATATTTTCCTGCTCACAAATTATGAAACCACCTGGTATTCAAGCCATAGAAAAGCCCTAGAAATTTTGAAAACAAATCCAGACATTGGGAAAATACATAAATTAGTTATAAGAGATGGGCACCGTGGACCAAAAGAAATCGGATGTACAAATGAATTTTTAGCCTGGCTTACTGATCCGATTAAAAATGGAGGGGGTGCGGTAATTGATTTTGGGTGTTATGGTGCTAATCTTTCCACTTGGTTTTTAAATGGTCAAAGACCTTTGTCTGTAAGTGCTATTTTAAAGCAATTAAAACCAGATGTTTATCCAAAAGTAGATGATGAGGCAATAATTATTCTTAATTATGCAAATGCTACTGCCATCCTAGAAGCTTCATGGAATTGGCCATTAGACAGAAAAGATACAGAAATTTACACACAATCTGCTTCATTTTTTGCTAATAAAAATGAATTGAAAGTCAAGAAAGGAGGTAGGTTTGCATCGGAGGAAAACATACAGCTTGACCCAATACCTAGTCCCGAACAAGATTCTTTCCTTTATTTTACAGCAGTGGTTAGAGGGCTAATTAATCCTGCCAATAGTTTGTCTTCTATTGAAAATAATGTTTTGGTGGTAGAGATTTTAGAAAAAGCTATTCAATCTGCCAAAGAAGGAAAAGTAATAAAATTCTAATTTTCTAAATTTTAAAATTCCATTGGGATTTCCATTAGTAGAACTTCACTATTTAAATTAGCTTGAATTTCAAAACTATCTAAATTTTTAATTCCCAATGCATCTCTAGAATTTAAGATTTTTGAGTCAATTACCACTTCACCAGAAATAACAAATACAAAAACCCCATTATGTGGATTTTTTAAAACATAGGTGTTGTTTTCTTTAGATTTTAAATCAATTAAACTAAACCAAGCATTTTGGTTAATTTTAATTCCTTCATCGTTTGTGCCTAAAGGAGAAACTATAGTTTGAAAACTATTTTTTCTACCCTCCTCAAGAAACGCTTTTTGGTCATATCTCGGCTCAATATTTTTTCTATCAGGAAAAACCCAAATCTGTAAAAATTTTACAGGCATATTATGGTCGTGGTTTTTTTCGGAATGAAAAATACCAGTTCCTGCTGACAAAATCTGAACCTCTCCTTTTGAGATTATTGTTTTATTGCCCATGCTATCCTGATGCTCCAATTTTCCCTCCAAAGGAATTGAAATAATCTCCATGTTTTCATGCGGGTGTTTTCCAAAACCCATTCCTCCATTTACTGTGTCGTCATTTAATACTCTTAAAGCACCAAAATGGACTTTATTGGGATTGTGGTAACCACCAAAACTAAAAGAATGATAACTATTTAACCATCCATGATTAGCATGTCCCCGATCTTTGGCTAGATATAATTCTGAATTCATAGTATAATATACGTTTACTTATAATGTATAAACATATTAAATTATTTATGGTTCAAGAAAATTATTTTTCTTGAAAAAATTAAAATTTACCAATATTTTTTAAAAAATTTATATTTTATGACTTACTTAGCATAAAAAAGTAATATATGCAGTTCAAAATCATTTTAGTGTTTTTTATTTTCTCCTATACTATTTCAAACGGGCAAAAAAAATTTCCTGCTTTGAATAAATTTGGAGGTGTTTATGAGGTTCCAGAGGCCACAAATATCATTGACATAAAAAAGAAATATAAAATTGTTGTGGACGTAATGAATGCCGAAAAAAATCCAGCTAACGATTTCAATAGAGCATATGAACTTACCGCTAGATTATATAATTTATATGCCTTGGCAGGACTTCCAAAAGGAAATTTAGACATTGTAGTAGTTATACATAACGAAGCTTCTCCTACTATATTAAGCGATGAGTCTTTTGAAAAAGAGTATAAGACCAAAAACCCAAACACCGAAATTATTAATACTCTTGGAGAAGCTGGCGTTAAATTTTTTGTTTGTGGACAATCATTAAGAGCTCGAAACTTAGTAGAATATTCAAAAAACCCCAACATCCAAGTTGCACACGGTGCAATTCTAGCTTTATCTCATTTTCAAAATATTGGATATTCTTTATTAAAATTATGAACCTTGATGCAACTTATACATCTTATTTTCTATCTTTGAATTAAACCAAACCAATTTCTATTTTTATGAAAACAACTATTTTTGCCCTTTTTATCACTTTTACAAGTTTTGCAACTTTTGCTTCAAATGATTTTGATTACAATTCATCAATTAAACAAAATGAATTTGATAAAGTAATTCAACTAGAAAAGTATCTTGAAAAAAATCAGAGTATTACGCTTACGGAATTGAAAGCAAATAACTCTGAATTATTAAATGGATTGAATTTAGTAGAAGATGCTACAATTTCAAATCTTAACGTAAACAAAAACATGCCATTATTAGGTGGATTTTGGTGGGGATGTTGTTTAGGAGTTGTAGGCTTAGCTTTAGTATATTTTATTACAGACAACGATAAGGCTGTGGTAAGAAAAGCCTTTATAGGCTGCCTTATTGGAACCTTAGTGGTGGGAGTAGGTGGTATTTTGAATCCTTTTGGATGGTGATAAAAAAATATCTCCAATTTTTTAATTGGAGATATTTTTTTCTAAATTTATTTCAGTTTAAAATTATGGCAAACAAATTAGAAAGGACGGTAGGAAAAGAAGCTATGTTTCTAGGAATTTGTGGAGGAATTTCCAAATACTTTGAAGTTGACCCTACCATCATAAGAATTGCTTTTGCACTAGTTACATTTTTCAGCTTTGGAGGTTTAATTTTAGCCTATTTTATTATGGCTTTTATTATCCCTAAAGAAAATATTGTTTAAATTATTTTTTTCTTTACTCCAAATATTGCTATTTTTTTCTTAACGAAAACTCGTAGCCTTAACGGTCATTCTTTATTTAAAATCTTCCTTTCCCCGATAAATTATTTCCTCTATAGTCGGAATAAATTGGATTTAAACATTTTCCTAAGCTAAATTTTCTTAATTTTGCACCCAAATTTTAAAGCATTATTATGTTAAGAACCCATACTTGTGGCGAACTTCGGACTTTGGATGTAAATAAGAATGTTATTCTATGTGGCTGGATACAGCGTGTCCGCGACAAAGGGGGAATGGTTTGGATAGACCTTAGAGACAGATATGGAGTTACTCAATTAATTTTTGAAGAAGGAAAATCAAATGATGGACTTATAGAAAAGGTACGCACAATTGGAAGAGAATTTGTTGTAAAAATACAGGGTAAGGTGGTGGAAAGGCTATCTAAAAACGATAAAATTTCAACTGGAGAAATTGAAATTCTTGTTGAAGAATTTGATATTTTAAATTCCGCAAAACTTCCGCCATTCTTAATTGAAGATGAAACAGACGGAGGAGACGAACTTAGAATGAAGTATCGTTATTTAGATTTAAGAAGAAATCCAGTCAGAAAAAACTTATTGTTACGTCATAAAGTTGCCCAACAAACTAGAATATATTTAGATTCAAAAGAATTTATTGAGGTTGAAACACCTGTTTTGATAAAGTCAACTCCGGAGGGAGCTAGAGATTTTGTGGTACCTAGTAGAATGAATCCAGGTGAATTTTATGCCTTACCCCAATCACCCCAAACCTTTAAGCAGCTTTTAATGGTTTCGGGTTTTGATCGATATTATCAAATTGTAAAATGTTTTAGAGACGAAGATCTAAGAGCAGATAGGCAGCCCGAATTTACTCAGATTGATTGCGAAATGTCTTTTGTAGAGCAAGAGGATGTATTAAATATGTTTGAAGGTTTAATAAAACACCTTTTTAAAACTGTAAAAGATATTGAATTGGCAGAGGTTCCAAGAATGACTTATGCCAATGCTATGAAATTATATGGTTCTGACAAGCCAGACCTCCGTTTTGGAATGCAATTCGTGGAAATTAATGAGCTTGTAAAAAATAAAGGCTTTCAAATTTTTGATGATGCTGAATTGATAGTTGGTATTAAAGCCGAAAACTGCGCAGAATATACAAGGAAACAAATAGATGAACTAACTGAATGGTTAAAAAGGCCTCAAATTGGAGCCAAAGGAATGGTTTACATTCGCTTCAATTCGGATGGAACTGTAAAATCTTCTGTAGATAAATTTTATTCTGAGGAAGATTTAAGAGCAATTGGAGAAAAATTTGATGCAAAATCTGGCGATTTAATATTAATTCTATCTGGAAGTGAGGAAAAGGCTAGAAAACAATTGAATGAATTAAGACTAGAAATGGGCAGTCGATTGGGACTTAGAAATCCGCAAGAATACAAAGTCCTATGGGTATTAGATTTTCCTTTGTTAGAATACGGGGAAGAAGAAAACCGTTGGTTTGCTATGCACCATCCTTTTACATCTCCAAAACCAGAAGACATTGCCTTATTAGAATCCAACTTAGGGGCAGTTCGTGCAAATGCCTATGACTTAGTAATAAACGGTACTGAAGTTGGCGGAGGTTCAGTAAGAATATTTCAAAAACCACTTCAACAAAAAATGTTTGAAATTTTAGGTTTTTCAGATGATGAAGCAAAGAAACAGTTTGGCTTTTTAA
Source organism: Leadbetterella sp. (assembly GCA_036781325.1). Lineage (GTDB taxonomy): Bacteria > Bacteroidota > Bacteroidia > Cytophagales > Spirosomataceae > Leadbetterella. Next base: position 8,934 of record DAIQBE010000082.1, read on the forward strand.
TGGATGCCTTTGAATTTGGAGCACCTCCACACGCAGGACTTGCTTTTGGTTTCGATAGGTTATGTGCTTTATTTGGTGGAGTAGATTCTATACGAGATTTCATAGCATTTCCAAAAAACAATAGTGGAAGAGACGTCATGATTGACTCCCCTTCCACAATCGCAGACTCTCAGTTAAAAGAATTGGCTATTTCTGTTTTAAAATAATTTTTAGGTAGTTCAAAAAGCCTTTTTACTTGTTAAAAAGGCTTTTTCTATGATTTTAGATAGATTTTACTAACAATTAAATAAAATCTGTAAAGAATATAACCTATAAATACTCCAATATAATCTGCTATAATATCATAAATATCAAAAAATCTATGGAAGCTTTCGGGTAAAAGGTATTGGCCTATTTCAATAAATACCCCAAAAAATAGTAATCCAATTAAAGCTAATATCTTATTTTTTGAGCACAAAAACCAAAGAATTCCTAAACCGGCAAAAGCAATAAAATGTGCTGTTTTATCATCAGTAATCCCAGGAACCTCTGAATTTGGAATAAAACATAAAAAAGCGATTAATATACTGCTACCAATTG
>DAIQBE010000083.1:0-9498 GCA_036781325.1 Leadbetterella sp.
TTTTACTTACTATAACCGTTCTTGATTTATCAGCATTGAGAATTGGCATTCCATAAATTGGACTTGCGGGATTGTTTCTTGCGGCCGGGTTCACTACATCATTTGCACCAACAACAAATACAACATCTGTTTTGCTAAAATCTTCATTTATTTGCTCCATTTCTACCAGTTTGTCGTAGGATACATTTGACTCAGCCAAAAGGACATTCATGTGACCAGGCATTCGACCTGCAACAGGATGAATAGCATATCTTACATTAACTCCTTCCTTTTCAAGTAATTCTTCTAACTCATGAATTATATGTTGAGCTTGAGCAACCGCTAAGCCATACCCAGGAACAATAATTACATTTTGTGCATATTTCATCAAAATAGCCACATCAGAAGGAGTTGTACTTTTTATTGTTCCAACAAATCCATTATCGGCTCCTTCAGCCACATTTCCACCACCAAAAGAACCAAATATTACATTTAACAACGATCGGTTCATAGCATTGCACATGAGGATAGTTAATAATGTTCCGGCAGAACCTACTAAAATACCACCTGTTAGCATTACTTGATTGTCGTATAGGAATCCGCCAAAAGCAGCAGCCAAGCCTGTAAAAGAGTTTAATAATGAAATTACTACCGGCATATCAGCGCCTCCAATTGGCAAAACAAATAATATTCCATAAGCCAAAGATAATAGTAAGAGAATGATCATATGAAACATGCTGGGAAGCATAATAGTCATTATCAACATTCCTAATATCATCAACAGCAAGGCTATAGTAAAGATATTTTGAGCTGGCAACCTAAATGTTTTTTTCATGATTTCCTGTAATTTCAAATAGGCAATAATACTACCTGAAAATGACACAGAACCTATTATTAAACCTAGAAGGATAGTAATTGTAATTCCTATAGATGCTTCATTTTGAATGTGACTATACTCTACTATAGAAATTAATCCGGCACATGCACCACCCATTCCATTAAACAAACTCACCATTTGTGGCATTGCTGTCATCTCTACTTTTTTTGCTGATAGCCAACCTCCTATGGTTCCAATAGCTATGGCTCCGAAAATCCATCCATAGTTGCCTATTAAGTGTCCTTCTTGGTTTTTGTGTAAAAAAATTGTTCCTAAAATGGCCAATGTCATTCCAGCCGCCGCTAGGAAATTCCCCATTCGTGCTGTTTTGGGACCAGAGAGCATTTTTAGACCTACTATGAACGACATAGAGGCTATTAAATAAATAAGATATAACCAATATTGATTTTGCATTTTTATTTTACGATTAAAAGCTTACTTTTTTTTCTTGAATAATTCTAACATTCGGTCTGTAACTACAAAACCTCCTACCACATTGAGCGTACCTAAAATTACTGCTAAAAAACCTAGGATTACAGCCAGCATATTGTCTTCTTCAGCATGACCCATTACAATTATTGCCCCAATAATTACAACTCCATGAATGGCGTTTGCCCCAGACATTAAGGGTGTATGTAGAGCTGATGGAACTTTGGATATTACTTCAATTCCTACAAAAATTGAAAGAATTAAGATATAAATTATTTGGATATTTTCTCCAAAAAAAGTAAGGGCACTATTTATTATTTCCATATCTAAAATTATTTTTTTTCTAAAATACTTTTTGTAAATTCATGTACCAACTCTCCATTATGAGTAATCAAAGATCCTTTGGTAATTTCTTCCTCAATTTCCCATTTAAAACCATTTTCGTCTGTTAAATGATAAAGTAAAGTGGTGATGTTAGTGGCATACAATTGACTCGCATTGATTGGAAGTAAAGCAGGAAGATTTGATTCTCCAATAATGGTAACTCCATATTTAACCACCGTTTTGTTTATTTCTGAAACAGCACAATTTCCACCTGATTCCACTGCCATATCTACAATTACAGATCCTGTTTTCATAGATTTAACCATATCTTCTGAAACTAGAACTGGGGCTTTTTTTCCAATAACTAATGCGGTGGTAATAACAATATCTGCATCTTTTATTTTAGATTCTACCAATTCTTTTTGTTTCTTTAGAAATTCAGCGGATACTTCTTTTGCATAACCTCCCTCTATTTTTACTCCTTCTACTCCTTCTACCGTCAAAAATCTACCTCCTAGGGACTCTACTTGTTCTTTGGTTTCTGGACGCACATCTGTTACTTCTACAATTGCTCCCAATCTTTTAGCAGTGGCAATAGCCTGTAAGCCAGCTACTCCTGCACCAAAAATTAATACCTTTGTGGGTGTAATAGTTCCAGCAGCAGTCATCATTAATGGAAAAATCTTTCCTAGTGCATTTGCTCCTAAGATTACAGTTTTGTATCCAGCTAAATTGGCTTGCGAACTTAAGGCGTCCATTTTTTGTGCCCTGGAAATTCTTGGAACTGCATCCATTGAAAAGGAGGAGATTTTCTTTTTATTTAGTGCTAATAATACATTTGGAATGGTGTAAGCATATAAAAATGAAATGGTTACGATTCCATCTTTAAGGATTTCAACTTCATCTTCAGTAAATGAATTTACTTTTAATACTACATCTGTGGCTCCTATTTCTGCCTTAGTGCCAATTTTGGCACCCGCATTTTCATAATCTTTATCTGAATTAGAGCTTAATATTCCGGCTTCTGTTTCAATCCAAACTTCAAAGCCATTTTTTATAACTTGCTTTACTACTTCTGGAGTTAGAGCCACTCGGGTTTCAAAGGGTTTTGTTTCTTTTAATACGCCTATTTTCATATATAATTGAAAAAAGAGATTGTTTTAGATTGCAAAAATAATTATAAAATCAAATTTTGATATCATCTTAACATATAATAATCATTGAATGCTAAAATAATATCATTTTGTGTTTTGAATAGTTTAAAAAAAGGATTAAAATTCATTTTTAGATTCCCAAAGATAACATTTAAAAGAATTCTTTATAATTATCTATTCCCAAATCTTTAAATTTATAACCCGTTTTTAGATTGTTAATTTCAATGTTAATAGGTCCAAGCTTATGTTTAGTTGCGATGGAAACACCATTAGAGGTTTTCGCCCAGCTCTCCCATGTAGCTGAAATTCCTCCAATTGGAATTATTTTAACCCACATTTTAAAATGGGTTGGAAAATAATTATTGTCTAAATACCATAAATAGGAATCTCCAGGGGTTATGCCGCCTTGAGAATAGCTTACGAGCAATGCTTCTTTATTTGGAGCTATTTTTACAATTTTTCTACTAACTCCTTCATCAAAAACCTTGAATGGGGCGATTAACCAAAATGAATCGTTACAAAAAAAGGTATAGGCTTTGCCTCTCAATACATCTAATCTTTCGTCTTTTATTTCTTTTCCTTCTGAAAAAGCTTTTCCTTTTTTCCAATCTTTTAAATTTAGAAAGACCTCATTTTTGCTCCAACTAACCAATACTTTATTGTTTTTTTTATCCCAAATGTATTTATGAATGCCTTTATGAGTCCAACTTATTATATTAGTACTGTCCCAGGCGTTTTTATTTAAAGCCTTACTCATTTTGTAAGCTAGACTATCTGCTTTTTCTGAAATATTACCGACTGGTAATTTTTCGTTTTTAAAAAAGTAAATTAGACCAAAGCTTATAAAGATTAACAATAAAAATATAATTGCCCCTTTAAATATCTTTTTTATCATTATTGATTTATTAATGGTTCTGAAATATATAGGTTAAAAAATAAAAATGGAAAATTTATTATTTTTTTCCTAACATTAAAGCACATAATACAAAAATTAAACCTATAACTGTGTGCACGGTAAATGGTTCATTTAAAAATAATGAAGAAAAAATAAATCCAAAAATTGGGCATAAAAATAAGAAAAAGGAAGCTTTGATTGTGTCGATTTTTATAAGTCTTAGCCAAATATTTACCGCCAAAATTGAAACTGGCCCTATTAACCAAGCAATGGATAATAATGCTGGAAGAGTCATAATAACTGGTTTTTTATTGAAAAAGATAGTGAAAGGTAACATGAAAATGCCACCTAATAATACTTGCCAACCATTTAAAGCCAATCGAGAAAGACTCCATTTTGTGGATGCATAATATAAAGAAGCTACACTATAGCTTAACATACTAAAAAGTAAAAGGATTAGACCCCTTGGAGTAGCATAGCTGTTTCCTAATAAAGGAATTACAGCTATATATACTCCAGAAAACCCTAAAAATAATCCCAAAAAGTGAATCATTTTAGTTTTTTTGCCAAAAATTAGACCGCCTAGTATTGTCATTAAAAGAGGACCTAAAGAAGTGGATAGACTACCAATTCCTGCAGTTACTTCGGTAATGGCTAGTACAAATAGACTTAAATAAAGAGTCACATTTAAAAATCCAAAAATGGCAAGTTCAATAAATTCTTTTTTATTTGGAAGTTTCCAGTCTTCAAAGAAATAAGAGTAAATTAAAAGAAGAGCTCCTGCCAAAATAAATCTAAATTGAAATAATACTAAAGGCTCCATACTTTGAACTCCAATTTTTGCAGCAACAGAAGCAGAAGACCAAAGAATAGCAAATAGAATTCCCCAAATAATAAATTTCAAATCTTGGCTTAATGGTCTCAATACTGTATTTTTAATAAGTTTAATGCGTTTTTTGAAGTTTCGTTTTGGATTATTTCTATTGGTACTCTTTTAATTTCTGCCACTTTTTCTGCTATTAAATTAATAAAGCTAATTTCGTTGCGTTTGCCTCTATGCGGAGTAGGTGCCAAATATGGGGAGTCTGTTTCGAGCACAATATGTTTTAGGTCAATATCAGATAAAAATTTATCTAATCCTCCATTTTTAAAAGTTACTACACCACCAATGCCTAGAAGGAAATTTAATGAAATTACTCTGCGAGCGTCATATAAGTTTCCTGAAAAACAATGAAAAATTCCTCTTAAATCTTTCCATGCAAAATCCTCAATTAAATCACAACAACGTTGAATAGCATTCATTTGATTGTCTTTTGAGTTTCTGGAGTGAATGCAAATTGGCAGATTGTGTTTTTTGGCCAATTGTAGTTGCTTGGTAAAGGCTTTTTCTTGTTGATTGACAAAACTAAGGTCCCAATAAAAATCTAAGCCAATTTCACCAATTAAAATGAACTTCCTTTTTTCCAACCAATCCTCCACAATTTTTAGTTCTTGTTCATATGTTTCATTCACGTAACAAGGATGCAATCCCATCATTGAAAAACATTGCCCTGGAAATTCAGCTTCTATTGCCAACATCTTCGGAATAGTTTCATGATTACAGTTTGGCATCCAAATTTGAGATATGTTTTTTTCAAATGCTTTGAAAAGCATTAAATTTCTATCCACATCAAATTGTTCGTCGTAAATGTGTGCGTGGGTTTCAATTATTTTTCCCATTATGAATGTTTTAAGTATGCAAAAATAGCTTTTTGGAATTGATTTTATTATAAATTGCAATCATATGTGCCGATTTTTTAGTCGAATAATTATGATTCTTGATTTTTTCTTTCATTCTTTTTTGGCAGTTTAATACTGTCAAAAGAACAAAAATGTTTAAGTTTGTGTTCTTATTTATATTAAGTCTAATTAATAGCAAGCTCCATGACAGTAGCGGACCTTAAAGAAGGGGAGAAAGGAAAAATTGTTTCATTTACTAATAATAAGCTGGCATTAAAACTGTTGGAAATGGGTTGTTTGCCTGGAACAGAGGTTAAATTAGATCATAAAGCCCCACTTGGATGTCCTTATTGTTTAACTATTGGAGATAATTATCAGCTTTCTCTTCGAAAATCCGAAGCAGAAACTATTCTACTTACCTGAAATTTAAAAGATGAAAGTAGCATTAATAGGAAACCCTAACTGTGGAAAATCTTCTCTGTTTAATCACCTAACTGGTTTAAGGCAAAAAATCGGCAACTTCCCAGGAGTTACTGTTGATAAAAAAGTAGGATTTTGCCGAATAAATAATACGACAGATATTGAAGTCATAGATTTACCCGGAACCTACAGTATTTATCCGAATTCTTTGGACGAACAGGTAGTGTTAGAGGTTTTAACTAATCAAAACCACCCTGATTTTCCAGATATGGCAGTGGTGGTAGTAGATTCCTCCAATCTTAAAAGAAATTTATTACTTTTTGAAGAGGTAAATGACCTTGGCATTCCGACTATTTTAGCTTTAAATATGTTGGATGTAGCCAATGAAATCGGAATTACAATAAATACTCCAAAATTAGAGAAAATATTAGGCGTTCCTGTAGTTGAATTAAATGCTAGGGAAGGAATAGGGGTTGAGGGTTTGAAACTGATCGTATTTAAAAATGCTGAAAGTCTTCAAGTGCATAAAAATAAGGAACTCATAAGGACCGAATATCAGTTTGCTTCCGAATATATCAAAAATAAATTTGGTTTAAAAACTAGCTATGTGGGTTTGCAATATTTAGTGCAAAACGAAAAACTTTCTTTTTTGAATCCAAAAGACCGTAGTTATTTAAGTAAAATGGCAGAGGATTTGAAATTTGATTCCGATAAATTTCAAGCAGATGAAGTAATTGAAAGATACTCGGATATTGATAGGTCCTTAGAGCAGGTTATTGAGATTGAGGAAAAAAAGAACAAAACTTTGACCTTAAGCCAGAAGATTGACGATATTCTTATTCACAAAGTTTGGGGATATGTCATATTTTTAGGTATTTTATTTTTAATTTTTCAATCAGTCTTTTCATTAGCAAACTATCCAATGGATCTAATTGATGCTGGAGTGGCTGTTTTGAATGATTTTTTAAAAACATTTTTACCAGAAAGTAAACTTACAGATTTATTGACGGATGGCCTAATAGTTGGAATAGGTGGTGTATTGATTTTTATTCCTCAAATCGCCTTTTTATTTGCTTTCATTTCTATTTTGGAAGAATCGGGCTACATGGCAAGAGTGGTGGTTTTAATGGATAAAGTTATTCGAAGATTTGGTTTAAGTGGTAAAAGTGTTGTGCCTTTGATATCGAGTATGGCTTGTGCTGTGCCAGCCATTATGTCTGCTCGAACCATCGGAAATTGGAAAGACAGGCTGGTAACTATCATGGTTACACCACTGATGAGCTGTTCTGCTCGATTGCCAATCTACACAATTTTGATCGCCTTGGTAGTGCCTGATCAAAAACTGTGGGGTTTGTTTGGTTTTCAAGGTCTGGCTTTGATGGGGCTCTATTTACTAGGTTTTTTATCTGTGCTTTTAGCCGGATGGGTCATGAAAACACTTTTAAAAACCACTGAGAGGAGCTATTTTGTTATGGAGCTTCCAACCTACAAAAAACCTCGGTGGAATCATGTTGCCTACACTATTTACGAAAAAGTAAAAACCTTTGTTTTTGAAGCTGGGAAAGTGATTGTTGCCATTTCGATAATTCTTTGGGTAATGGCTTCTTATGGACCAGGAGAAGGATTTTCAGGTGCAGAGCAACGAATAAAAACTAATTTTTCTAACTTGACAGAAAATGAAATCCAAAATAAAATTGCTTCAGAAAAATTGCAAAACTCGTATGCAGGTATTTTTGGAAAGTTTATTGAACCTGTCATAAAACCCCTCGGTTACGACTGGAAAATCGGGATTGCACTAATCACTTCATTTGCAGCAAGAGAGGTTTTTGTGGGAACTATTTCCACAATTTATAGCATAGGAGCGGATGATTCTGATGAAAGCACCATAAAGTCTAGATTAAAAAATGAAGTAAATGACGAAACAGGTTTGCCCGTTTTTTCGGTTGCTACCTCGTATTCTTTGCTGATTTTTTATGTTTTTGCCATGATGTGCATGAGTACCATTGCGGTAGTGTACAGAGAGACAAAATCATGGAAATGGCCATTGATTCAACTTGCCTACATGAGTGTTCTCGCGTATGTTTCCGCCTTTTTTGTATATTGGGTTTTGAAGTAAGTTTAAATGAATAAATTCAGAAAAGAGTTTAACCTGATGCAATATAATTATCCTCGTGGATGAAATTCTTTTAAGGTTTGTTGTAAAAAATCTCGGTCTAGGTGTGTATAAATTTCTGTAGTGGTTATAGATTCATGCCCCATCATTTCTTGTACCGCCCTTAAATTTGCTCCTCCTTCTATTAAATGTGTGGCAAAACTGTGCCTTAGGGTGTGTGGAGAAACCTCCTTTCTGATACCTGCTATCTCTGCCAAATCTTTAATTATCAGAAAAACCATTACGCGAGAAAGCCCTTTTCCTCTTCTGTTTAGAAACACTATATCTTCTTGCCCTTTTTGAATATCTATATTTGGCCTTATTTCAGATAAATATATTTTCAGAATCTGTATTGCTTGGCTTCCAATGGGAACTAATCTCATTTTGTTGCCTTTGCCTGTGATTCTTACAAAGCCCTCTTCAAATTTACAATCACTTATTTTTAGTGTAATAGCTTCAGAAACTCTCAGACCACAGCTGTACATGGTTTCAATAATTGCCTTGTTTCTTGTGCCTTGCGGTGAGCTTAGGTCTATCAAAGATAGCATTGCCTCTATCTCATGATAATGTAGTGTTTCCGGAAGTTTTCTAATGATTTTTGGAGCAGATATTAAAGACGTAGGGTCAGTTTGAGTTAAGTTTTCTAAAATTAGATATTCAAAAAAAGCTTTTATTCCTGATAGAATTCGAGCTTGAGAATTAGCAGCCAAGTGGAGGTCATTTAAAAATACCAAAAAATCATGAATGTCATTGGCATTAATATCCTCTGGTTTTTTGTTTAAGTTTTTAATTTCTTGAAACTGAAAAAGTTTTTGTGTGTCTTTGATATAAGACTCTATTGAATTTATGGAAAGTCCTCGTTCCAATTTTAGAAAGTTCTTAAAGCCCCTAATTTCTTTTAACCAATTCATTAATTAATTTCGCCAATTAAAAAGCATTTCTTGTTCAATATCGGGGTGTAAACTTAAGGCCACAGGACAAGTGTGAGCGACTCTTTCATACCTTTTTTTCTCTGATTCTGTAAGTGAGGGCTCACAAGTAAGTGCAAACTCAACAATTATTTTTTGAATTTTCCTTGGGGCTTCTGAGCTCATAATTTTAGTGATTTCTATTTCAGAATTTTTAAACTCATGGCCCTCTTTTTGGGCAGCTATACCAATAACCGTTATAGCACAACATCCCAATGAGGTAGCTGCCAAGTCGGTCGGGGAAAAGGCCTCACCTTTTCCATTGTTATCTAGTGGAGCATCAGTTACTATACTTTTTTCAGATCTTAAGTGAATGGCCTCTGTACTTAATCCTCCTAAATATTTGATTTTTGCTGTTTTCATATTTTCATATTTTAATTTATTTCTTCAGATATTATAGAATACTATCATTTCAATCTTGTCGCATCAATTCTTCTATTTCATAAATCTCAATTGGAATATCATCCATCAGATCTATGTTGCCATTTTCTGTTATTAATATGTCGTTTTCTAGACGTATTCCTATCCCTTCTTCAAGAATATAAATACCTGGTTCGCAAGTTAAAACCATTCCTGCTTCA
>DAIQBE010000084.1:0-9457 GCA_036781325.1 Leadbetterella sp.
CGTTTGATTATACAGAATGGCTGGAGGTAAATCAAGAAATGATCAGCGGCTTTGCCGAGGCAACATTAGACAAACAATGGATACATATTGATGAGGAAAAAGCAAAGTTTTCCCCTTTTGGAAAGACTATAGCCCATGGCTTTTTAACATTATCACTTTCTCCACATTTTATGTATCAACTTTATGAAGTAAAAAATGCTAAAATGGGAATAAATTATGGAGCAGATAAAGTTAGATTTTTGCAGCCTGTTAAAGTAAATACTAAAATAAGAATGACCGCCAAGTTGATTGAGGCTGTTGATGTGCCAAATAATGGATTAAAAATGAAAATTGAGGGCACTTATTTCGCTGAAAACAACCCAAAACCTATATGCGTTGCGGAACTTTTAAGTGTAATTTATTGAACTTAAATCATCATTAGAGTCAGGCCTTAAATTATTTCTAGACAGATATTCAAGTTTAAAAATCTAAAAAAAGTTCTTACTTTTCCGGGATAGAGTGAATCGCAATTCTATTTCCTTCTGTGTCAATAAATATTCCCATGAATCCAAATTGTTCTGAAATTTGTGTTTTCGGAACGCTAATTTTACCACCAGCTTCAACAACTCTAGACAAAATCATTTCAACATCTGGATTTGCATTTAGATAAATTAGCGGACCATGATTTTCAGATGGGAAATAAAACCCATCAGCAGTTTTTACTAATGCCCCTCCTACACCGTTGTTTGAGTCAGAAATTGGAAATAATCGCATCTTGAAACCATTAAATTCCAATGGAATCATTTTAAAATCAAAAATTGTTTCATAAAATTTTTGAGCTCTATTTATGTCTTCTGTGGGTATTTCAAACCAACTTATAGCGTGATCTTTCATAAATATAAATTTAGAATTTTCTTTTTAGAATTTTGAATTCTCTCTTTTGAAGACTAAAATTCAAACTAATTTAGATTTTTTATTTCTATTTTTGTCAAAATTTATTGTTTTTTTATGAAAAGTATTGACGTTTGCCTTTCTCCAGACTTGTTACATCTACACAAATTAAATAATTCTATTGTGGTGGTAGCTGACATATTTAGAGCCACATCTTGTATGGTTACAGCCTTTGCTTATGGTGTAAAAAGCATAATTCCAGTGGCTTCGGTAGAAGAATGTAAACAACTTCAGATGAGAGGATACATAGCGGCCGCAGAAAGAAATGCAGAAAAAGTAGAAGGTTTTGATTTGGACAATTCTCCATTTAGTTATATGGACGAGCGACTAGTTGGCAATAAAATAGCTATGACCACAACAAATGGCACGTTATCTATTGCTAAAGCCAAAAGCGAGGCAGTAAAAGTAGTGATTGGCGCATTTTTAAACCTTCAAACCGTAGTGGATCATCTTAAAAACCAACCTTACGATATTTTAGTTTTATGTGCAGGCTGGAAAGGCAGACCTAATTTGGAAGACACTCTTTTTGCGGGGGCAATGGTAGATGCACTTAAAGATGAATATTTTGTTGCAGAAGATTCTGCTATTCTTTCTATGCGTATGTATCAACAAGCAAATGATAATATGGGCAAATATTTAGCTAATTCTTCCCACATTAGAAGAATGCAAAATTTAGGGATTCATAAAGACATTGCTTTTTGTTTGGAAAAAAATAAATTTGATATTTTGCCAGTTTTACGTGGAAACGAATTAGTACTATTTTGATAAAGCTCATGGATCTATTTTTGAATTTCTAAAATTCAAATCCAATATTAATTTTGAAGTGCGAAAGAAGTAATAATGTTAAGCTGATGGAAAGTTTTACGAAATAAAACAAAAAGGAAATTTTAATAATAACCTTACAAATTTATTTCTTGTGAGCTTAGAATTGAATTATATCGCAATATAAAAATCTTCTATTTCATTTGGTAATACTTTTAAAACCCCTGCCAATACCATTAAAACTATAGTCCGGCTAGCATCTTTTTTTTTAATATTTGCTATTTCTGAATATTCTTTTACGGTAATTTTTCCATTTTTATCTATAAATTCCATAAGAGTTTTTTCTTTCTTACCAAAACTAAATTTATAGCCTTTATCCTTATTTTGACCTTTTAAAATTTCTCTAACTTCCTTACTTGCTTGAATTGACTTATCTTCCACTCTTACGTAGGCTTTTCTTTCTTCTGGATTACCACTCAAATCCACAAAATGTGGCTTAAATGGGCTTGGTTTAATGTCATAAATTAGAACTCCTTTGTCGCCTTCAACATTTATTTTTTCTACAGAGTAATCGATTAAAGGATAAATATATTTTTCTATATTTTTAGTAATAATATATTCATCTTCATCTATGTATTTCAAACCTTTTATTTCTTTATCATCACTTATGCCAATCATTAATTTTCCACCATTGGAGTTAGCAAAAGCTACTACCTCTCGAATAATTTTTTCAGGATGATTGCTTTTAAGTTTAAATTCCAAAAAAGCTCCTTCCCCTCTTTTGACTATGTTTTTAAGATCTTTTATATTTTCGGCAAGCTGGTTCATAATTGTTAAATTAAAGCATGCAAATCGTACCAAATATAATAATTATTTGATTTCAAATAATTATTTTTAAGATATATTTATAGTAGAAAAACAAAAAAAGCATACCTTATGGTATGCTAATTATTTGATATCAATGTTTTAGAAAACTTTATTTAAATTAAATTAAATTAGTATTCATCTTCATTAAAGAAGAAATCCTCTTTTGTGGGATAATCGGGCCATATCTCTTCTATATTTTCATATGGCTGACCATCGTCTTCCAACTCTGAAAGGTTCTCAATAACTTCATTTGGTGCCCCTGACCTTATCGAAAAATCTATCAATTCGTCTTTAGTTGCTGGCCAAGGAGCGTCTTCCAAATAAGATACAAGTTCTAGTGTCCAGTACATGTTTTCACCCGTTTAAATTAAAGATTCATTTGTAAATTGGCTGCAAAAGTAAAAAAACTTTTTATAAAAAACGCATTTTGCAAAAAAAAATGTCTAAAATTCAAGTGTTTTTTCTAAAAATTAAATAAATGCTTGAAATACAGCCATTTAAAATTCGAAAATTATTATGAATGATAAAAAAAAACTGTTAGAAATTTGTTGTTATTCCCTTCATTCTTGTAAAAATGCAGAACGAGGCGGTGCCGATAGAATTGAACTATGTGGTGGTTTTTTAGAAGGTGGAACAAGTCCATCTATTGGTTTAGTTAAAGAAGTTTTGGGACAAATTGGTATTCCAGTTTTTATTATGGTAAGGCCTCGAGGTGGAGATTTTTGCTATTCGGAAGATGAAATTTTGACAATGATAGCAGATATTGAAATAATGAAAGAATATAAGCCAGCAGGATTTGTTTTTGGATTATTAAGAGAAGATGGGAATATCGATATTGAAAATACCAGTAGATTGATAAAAGTGGCTTCTCCTTTGCCAATTACTTTTCATAGAGCATTTGATAGGTGCGTTAATCCTGAAAAAGGATTGGAAGAATTGATTTCTTTGGGTATACAAAATGTTTTGACTTCTGGTCAATATAATTTTGCATTGGATGGTTTTAATAATCTATCTAAATGGGTAAAGTTGGCAAAAGGTAGAATTCAAATTATGGCTGGAAGTGGGGTAAACCCAGAGAACATAGAAAAAATAGCAGAAACTAATGTGAATGCTTTTCATTTTTCAGCAAAAAAAGCCTTTGAAAGTAAGATGATTCGCACACAGAATACAATTTTTATGGGCGGAGAAGGGATTAACGAATTTCAAAATTTTGAGGCTGATTTTGAGCTAATATCACAAGCAAAAACAATTATTGAAAAACTAGAAAAAATGTAACTGAATGTGTATTCATTCTATCTATATAGCTTAAAAAATTAGTTTTGCTAATGCCATTTGCACCAGGATTTATCATATTTTTAATTCCATGAGAAAAGTGAAGTTCAGGAGTAACTTTAAAATATTCTCTAAAAAGCTCTAAACCCATTCCATATTCAATACAAAAATCACTGGTTTTAGTACTGAAATTATTAATTTGAGCAACTCCAGCTTTTTTATTTACCACGTTGGTTTCAAATCCATATTTTACTCCTCCAAATATAAACATCCTAGAATTGTGTCTTCTTTCAGATTTGTATTTTAGTATCATAGGTATTTCAAACCAAGCTTTGTCTACCTGATTATGTTGAATACTGTCATTTTCTAATAATTTTCTTGCATAAATAGATACCGATAAAGGTGCAATTCTAAAATCAAAATAATCATTGATATGAAAATTAACTACTCCACCTGCTTTAATTCCAGAAGAGGAGGGTGAGGTAATAGCATAAATGGTTTTGTTAATATCAGCTAAATAGGCATTATTAAATCTTAATTTATAGGTAGTGGTGGCTAACCCAAGAAAATACCCAAAATGTACTCTTTTAGCATCGTAATCTGGCTGATATTTTATTCTTTCTTGAGAAAAAGACCCTTCAGATAGCGACAATAAGCTTAAAACGATTACTATTTTTTTCCAATGTAAACTGAGCATATACCAAATGTTAGGGTCTTAATGATGATATCTTTAAAACCCGCTTGATTAAAAACCTTTGCAAATTCTTTGCCATCAGGAAAAGCTTGAACAGATTCTGGCAAGTAACTGTATGCAGAGCTGTCTTTTGATACTAATTTTCCTATAAATGGCAATAATTTAGTAGAATACAACCAATAAAACTGTTTAAATGGGCTAAGGGTTGGTTTCGAAAATTCAACTATTAAACATGTACCTCCTTGCTTTGTGACTCTATACATGTCTGTAAGTCCTTTAAGTAAGTTTTCGAAGTTCCTAACGCCAAAAGAAACGATTACGGTGTCGAAAGTATTGTCATCGAACAAAAGTTTTTCTGAATCACCCAATTGCATTTCTATTTTATCTTGTAAGTTCAGCTTTTTCATTTTTTCTCTTCCTACCTTGAGCATACCTTCTGAAATGTCTACCCCAATTATTTTTTCAGGTTTTAATATCTTGTTGGCCTCTATTGCTAAATCCCCAGTGCCAGTTGCAATATCTAAAATTTGATTGTTAACATTATCTTTGATCATGTTTAAGGCTTTTCTTCGCCAATAAATATCAATACCCCCACTGAGTAAGTGATTAAGCAAATCGTATTTGCCTGAAATACTATCAAACATTTCGGCTACTTGCTCTTTTTTGGTATCCGAACTATTTTTGTAAGGAACTACACTCATTTTTTTTAATTGTTTTAGGATATAACTTGAATTTAAACCTCAAAGTTTAGCTTTTAGTATTCCTTTGTTAATAGCCGATGCAATGCCAGGGCCTTCATAAATGAAACCGGAGTACACTTGAACTAAGCTTGCACCTGCATGTAATTTTTCTAGAGCATCTTCTGAGTTATTTATTCCTCCTACTCCAATTATCCCAAAACATCCTTTTGATTTTTTGAATAAATAAGCAATTACTTCAGTCGATCGCTCTTTTAATGGCTTGCCTGAAAGCCCTCCGGCACCAATGGCATCTATTTTTGAAGGTTCAGATTTTAAATGTTGTCTAGAAAGAGTTGTATTTGTAGCAATTACTCCAGCTATTTTTGATTCAATTACTATTTCTACTATATCATCGAGTTGAGATTCGGTAAGATCTGGAGCTATTTTCAATAAGATTGGTTTTGCTTTTTTCTTTAAGTAATTTTCTTTTTGAAGAAGCTTTAGTATCTTAGTTAAAGGTTCTTTTTCTTGTAATTCTCTTAATCCTGGTGTATTTGGCGAAGAAACATTTACTACAAAATAGTCTACAAAATCAAACAAGCCATTAAAAGTAATTAAATAATCGTTTGCTGCGTTTTCGTTTTCTGTGTTTTTATTTTTTCCAATATTACCACCAATTAGTATATCAGAATTTCGTTTTTTTAAATTTTGAATTACTTTTTCTAATCCTCCATTATTAAAACCCATTCGGTTTATTAAAGCCTTATCTTTTTTAAGTCTAAAAAGCCTAGGTTTTGGGTTTCCATCTTGAGCTCTTGGCGTTACAGTTCCTATTTCAATGAAACCAAATCCTAGGTTTGATAATTCGTCAATCCATTCACCATTTTTATCAAAACCTGCGGCTAAACCTATAGGATTTTTGAATTTTAAACCAAAAACTTCCTTTTCTAAAGCTATACTTTTTACCTCGAAAAGGCTTTTTATAAGGGAAGAAATTAAAGGAATTTTACATGCAATAGTTAAACAATCCATTGCAAAATAATGGATTTTCTCGGGATCAAAGGTAGAAAGAACGGGGAAAATTAATTTTTTGTAAACAGACAAAATGATTTTTTTTAATTTTTACAAAATTAAGGCTAAAAGCTTGTAATGACAAATTAGCCGGAATTCCTTTAATTCAAGTGAAATAAATAACATAGCTTCTTTGAATAGTACTATTTTTAAGTTTTGATTCTTTTTATTTATCTAATTTTGTTTTTGCATTCATAGTTGATTATTAGTCTTTAGTATAATTTTTTTTCGAATTTTAGAGTTGTCTAAATTTTTTACCCAAGAAATTATCTAAAAAAAACTATAAAAACTTTGAACCTTTTGAAAGTTTCCAGAGTTTTTACTCTGTGGAAACAAAAGATAGAATATTAAAATCGGCAGAATTGCTTTTTCTTCGCTTAGGCATTAAGAGCGTTACCATGGACGATATTGCCAATGAACTTGGCATATCAAAAAAAACTATTTATCTACATTTTACTGATAAAGATCAAATCGTAAATGAAGTTATCACAAGTGCTTTGGAAAGGGAAAAAATGGAGGCTGAAGTAATTTATAAAAAAGCCAAAAATCCAATTGATGAAATTTTCCTAAGTACGAATAAAATGTACGAAATGTTCGAAAATATTAATCCGGTTATGCTTTTCGATTTGCAAAAATATCACCCCGCAGCTTGGGATAAATATTTAGCTTTTAAAATTAACTTTTTAAATATTGTAAAAAGGAATTTGTTTGATGGGATTAGTCAAAAATTGTACAGAAGCGATGTTGATATTGAAATTATGGCTAAACTAAGAGTGGAATCAGTGGATTTAGCTTTTAATATGAAGGTTTTTCCTCCTAAAAATTTTAAGCTTATTACTGTTGAAATCCATTTTATCGATCATTTTATCAGAGGCATTGTAAGCCCGATTGGGCTGGAAATATATGAAAAATATAAACAAGAATTAAAATTACATACTATATGATTAAATACTTTTCTATCTTATTTGTTTTGCTTTTTAGTATTACAAAACTTCAGGCCCAATATGCTTTTAGCATTGAGGAGGCGGTATCCTATGCCACAAAAAACCATGCAAATGTAAAAAATGCTTTGGTGGGAATGCAAGATGCTGAGCTTCAGATTAAAGAAATAAAGTATGCTGGTTTACCCCAAGTAAACGGGCAGTTTTCCTATACCTACAACGCGATTGTTCCGACTTCAATTTTACCCGCAAAAACTTTTAACCCCAATGCTGTAGAGGGTGAAATAGTTAAAGTAAGATTTGGTGTGCCTTGGGGTGGGCAAGCAGGAGTAGGATTAAATCAATTGATTTTTGATGCTACATGGCTAGTTGGTCTTCGCGCTGCCGATACCTACCGAAAAATGGCTGCTCAAGAACTAGAAAAGTCGCAAGTTGACATAGCCGAGAATGTCAGAAAAGCTTATTATTCGGTATTAGTAGCTGAGCAACGTTCAAATATTTTCGATCTAAATATCTCTCGTTTAGACTCTGCTATTTTTCAAACAGAGCAATATTTTAAACAAGGTTTTGTTGAAAAAATTGATATTGATAGATTAAACGTTCAAAAAAATAATCTTGTAACTGAAAAACAAAAAATCAAAAATTTAATTGAGCTTACGTATCAGTTGCTAAAATTTCAAATGTCGTATCCCATTGGACAAAAAATTACACTTACAGACAAACTCGAAGTTGAAAATATCAAATTACTAAGGTCAACTTTGGTGGAAGAAGTTAATCCGCAAAACAGAATCGAATTTTCACAAATAGAAACCTCAAGGAATCTTACTTTATTAAATGTAGAAAGGATACAGAAAGGTATTTTTCCTTCTGTAGCATTCAATGGAAGTTTAGGAGCTGGGCACGGAAATCCTGTTTTTAATCCTTTTGAGCGTTGGTTTCCAAATTCGGCTTTGTCTTTGGCCGTTAGAATTCCTATTTACGACTCAGGTTTAAGAAAAGTACAGATTGAACGCCAACGTTTAAATATACTTAAAATTGATAATGGGGTGGAGTTGCTAAAAGAATCATTTAAACTACAAAATGAACAAGCTAAAATAAACTTAAAAAATGGTTTTGAAAGTTTGGATGTGCAATCTAGAAATATGGATTTAGCTCAGCAGGTATTAAATGTCACTAAAATTAAATATTTGCAAGGTGTTGGCTCTAACCTAGAAGTTGTTAATGCCGAATCGGATCTAAAACAAGCTCAAAACAACTATTTCAGTGCTTTATATGACGTTTTAATTTCTAAAGTTGACTTAGATAAAGCCCAAGGTAATTTAATTAAAAAATAAAAATTTTACGAAAAATAATATGAAACAAAACAAACAAAATTTTTTAAACATTTTGGCATCGGCCATAATGATACTTACAATAATTTCTTGCGGTAAAAAAGAAGATAATTCACTTCTAGGAAAAAAAGCTCAGTTGGCCGAATTAAAAAAAGAGCAATTGGCCGTAAATGACAAAATAGCAAATCTTCAAAAAGAAATAGAAAAGCTAGAACCATCTAAAATTGAAAAAGTAAAAACTGTTGTTGCCTCTCCGGTTTTAGTTTCAAATTTTCAACATTTTGTGGAATCTACTGGTAGGTTAGAAGCAGAAAACAACGTATTTGTAAGCCCTCAAATGGGTGGTGCAATTACCAAAATTTTTGTAAAAGTTGGTGATTATGTTGCGAAAGGCCAAAAAATTGCTACACTAGATAATTCTATTTTAAGAAATTCGATTCAAGAAGTGCAACTCCAACTTGAAACTGCAAAAACAATATTTGAAAGACAAAAAAACCTTTGGGATCAAAAAATAGGCACTGAAATTCAATACATTCAAGCCAAGTCTTCTGTGGAATCACTAGAGAGAAGGATAGTTACTTTACGTTCGCAAGATGGCATGAATGTAGTTCTTTCACCAATTTCTGGTGTAGTGGATGAAGTTAGACTCAAAGAGGGAGAAATAGCAGCCCCTGGGTTAGGAATTTTAAGAGTAGTAAATCTAAATGATTTAAAAGTGGTTGCAAATATTTCAGATACGTATGCTGGTACTATTTCAAAAGGAAATTTAATTTCTATAAAATTTCCGGATTTAAATAAAGAGTTTAAAGCAACAATAAGTTATGTTAGTCAAACCATCAACCCATCCTCTAGGACCTTTACTGTAGAAGCTAAAGTGCCTAATATGGACAAATCGTTAAAGCCCAATCT
>DAIQBE010000085.1:0-9384 GCA_036781325.1 Leadbetterella sp.
TCAATAAGTTAATTAAAAGACATCTGTCTTCAAGTTATTCAAATTTGAATTTATTCCCGACTTGTCCCCATTGAATTTAGTGCGGTTTTAAATACTTGATTAGCAGTATTATAGTAATTTTTTTTCATATTTTTACCGCACTAAAGTGGTATTTTGACATGAAAATCAGGGTAGTAAAGACCGCATCAAAAGCCAAGGCTGTTCAAATAGTACGTTATCAAAACAACAAACGAATTATTTTGCAGCATATCGGATCAGCTCATACTGAAGCCGAGTTGAATGAGCTATTATTATTAGCCGAAGAATGGATGAAAGACTTTTCTAAACAATTATCCATTTTTCCCGACGATAGCGCAAATAAACTAATTCATCTCAATCATTGTACTTTCATTGGGGTACAATACAATTTTTTCTACCAACAGATTAGTATCATTCAGGATAAAATGGGGTTTACTGGGCTCCCGCTCTTATTGAATGACTTAGTAACAATGAGAATTTTTGAACCAGCGTCTAAACTTCGTTCCTTAGAACTGATGGAACAGTTTTTTGGCATAAAACATAGCCGTAAGAGCTATTACAAGATAGCTCCGCAATGCGTTGACTTAAAAGAAAAGGTAGAGATGAAAGTTGTGGATTTTGCAAAAGAGCATTATTCGTTCAACTTTGACATTGTTTTTTACGATGTGACAACACTTTACTTTGAGACCTTTGAAGAAGACGAACTACGAAAAAACGGTTTTTCTAAAGACAGTAAATCGCAGCAACCACAAATTTTAGTGGCACTGATGGTTACCAAAGAAGGATTTCCGATCGCATTTGAAATATTCAGTGGAAATACTTTTGAAGGACATACCATTATTCCCACCATAAAGGATTTTATCAAAAGAAATAAGGCCAAAGAATTTACGGTAGTGGCAGATGCTGCAATGATTAGTTCAGAAAACATTACACAATTAAGTCAAAACGATATCAACTATATAGTAGGAGCAAGAATGGGTAATCTTTCAATAAAGCTCCTGGAAACAATAGAGAGGCAAATCGTCAGGCAAGATGGTAAAAGTATTAGAATAAAGACGGACTTAGGTTATTTGATTTGCAGTTATTCATCTGTGCGATACCGCAAAGATTTGTATGAAATGAACAAACAAATCGAAAAAGCAAAACAGGTAATAGAAGTACCATCTAAGAGCAGAAAACAAAAATTTACCAATACCAATGAACAGAAACTGGAACTTAATGAAGAGCTTATCGAAAAAACAAAAAAGCTACTTGGCATCAAAGGCTACTACACAAATTTAGAAGAAAAGATAGCCGAGAATAAAACCATTATTGAACGTTATCATGAGCTTTACAAAATAGAACAGGCTTTTAGGGTATCAAAAAGTGACCTGCAAACCAGACCAATATTCCATTTTAAACAACAACCTATAAAGCTTCACATACTGATATGTTTTATGGCTTTAGTTATATCAAAGCACATCGAAATAAAAGCAGGTATATCGATAAGAAAGTTCTTAGACGAATCAAAAAAAATGGTAGATGGGAAAATCCTAAACCATATTACCAATAAAACAGTCACCATAAAACCTGAGCAAACTTCAAAAATGGACAAATTGATTGCAAAATTATTTCCACCGCACTAAAAGGGACAAGTCAGGAAAAAATTGCATTAGCTCTTGATTTGTTTTCGTTTATGATTCCACCAGTTAATACAATACCGACATCATATTTTTTTAAGGCACCTATATCCTTTACGGGAGTTTCCCAACTTTTTATCAATAAATTAACAAAAACGGGACAAGAAAAAAGATACAGAATTAAAACAACTATTATTCCTGTTCGTTTAATTTTGGTATGGTTTTTAGTTAATGTAATATATAGTATACTCAAAATTAATAATCCAACGGGTTTAAATAGAGCTCCAATTATTTTTGAAAAGATATAAAACATAATGATTAGTTAATATTTGTACTTGTTTTTAATAATTTTATAAATTTGCCTAAAAAAAAGATATTCATGAAAAGAATTGGATTTATAATTTTTGCTTTGATGGTTTTTGCCACAAAAGTAATGTCTCAAACACCTGGATACGATATAAAAGTGAAAATTAATGGAGTTGAACCGGATAAATACATTCATTTGGCTCATTATTATGGGTATAATTCCTACATAAAAGTAGATTCTGCAAAAAGTGTAGATGGTTTTTTTCATTTTAAAGGAAAAGAAAATTTGAAAGGGGGTATTTACCTAATTGTCCTTAACGCAGCCAAATATTATGATTTTTTAGTGACAGGAAATGAAAATAAAATGGAAGTCGAAGCCGATACCACCGATTTTGTTAAATCAGTAAAATTTATCGGTTCTAAAGAAAATGATATTTTGTTTGGGTACAGAAAGTATTTAGCTAGTAAAAGTGAGGAGGCAATGGTCATCCAAAAAGAATTACAGTCTCAAAAAGATCCTGTTGTTCTGGAATTGAATAAGTCGAAAATGAACAAGCTGCAAGAAGAAGTTACGGCTTACATGAATAATGTTACTAAAGTAAATGAGAAATCTTTTGCTGCCAAAATAATCAAAGCCAATATCGAACCTGAGTTGCCCAAAGAAGCTCCAATGTTGGCTAATGGAAAAAGAGATTCTACCTTTTTATTTAATTTGTACAAAAAGAAATTTTTTGACAACATAGATTTCTCTGATGATAGAATGCTAAGAACTCCTTTTTTGCAATCTAAAGTTGAAAAGTATTTTAAAGATTTGGTTTATCAAATTACCGATTCAATTATAGTAGATTCGGATAAAATCATCAAATTATCAAAAAAGAATAAAGAGGTTTACCGATATGTACTTTGGATGCTTACGAATAAGTATGAAAATACAGATATTGTAGGCTTAGATGGGGTATTTGTTCATTTGGCAGAGACCTATTACTTAAAAGAGGCAGATTGGTTGGACAGTACGCAAAGAGCGAAATTTAAAGAAAGAGTGAGTATTGTAAAACCTTTAATGACAGGCAAATTAATGCCTCCATTGCTACTTTCTGATACCTTAGGTTTAGAATACAATGTTATGAATGGAAAGGCTAAATATACTATTTTATATTTCTATAGTCCAGATTGTGGGCATTGTAAAGACCATGCCCCTGAACTTGTGAAATTTGTTGATCAAAATAAAAGTAAAGGCATAGAAGTTCTCAATATTGCTGTGGATTATGATTTAGAAAAAATCAAGAAATTTGCAAGTACGTACAAAACCCAAAATATGAGAAATTTATGGGATGCTAAAAATCGATATTATTTTAGAAATTATTATGATGTATATTCTACCCCAACAGCCTATATTTTGGACAGCCAAAAACGGATAATTGGAAAGCGAATTCCTATAGAAGAATTTTCGAAGTTTATTGAATTTCACGAAAGAAAAGAGGAGGCTTTGAAAAAGAAAATAAATTAATTTGTATTTTTTTAGAAAAATTCAATGAAAATAAAAAAAGGCTTCGGCCTTTTTTTTGTGTTTATAATTCATTAGAATTTGAAAATTTTGGTAAGGTAGGAGATAGCGTTTTTTTTTTACTTAGGTTGTTAAACCTTTTTTAACAGTAAATACCAAAAAAGGAAAACTAGCCTTGTATAGAAATCCGGTAAATTGTTTAATCTTATATTTCTACTGCTTAATAAACCAATCTATGGCTAATTCATATCCTTTTAAACCAAGCCCACAAATCATTCCTTTGCATTTAGCAGTCAAATAGGAGTGTTTTCTATATTCTTCTCTGGCATGAATATTTGAAATATGAACTTCAATTGCTGGGGTTTTTACACTTCCTAGCGCGTCTGAAAGTGAAACCGAAGTGTGGGTTAGGCCACCCGCATTAATTACTATTCCATCAAAACTAAATCCAATTTCATGTATTTTATCAATTAATTCTCCTTCGTGGTTGCTTTGGAAATAATAAAGTTCAATAGGCTCAAATTTGGTTTTAAGCATTTCAAAATAGGTTTCAAAACTTTCACTCCCATAGATTTCAGGTTCTCTTTTGCCTAAAAGATTCAAATTTGGACCGTTAATTATTATTATTTTCATTGAAAAAAAGATGGAAAAAGCATGAAACAAAATTTTGACTGACAAATATCATAAAAACAACGATTCGATGCTGTTATTTTTACTAAAAAAGTACAGATTGGCGATGAACCAACAAGAGTTAATTCAAAAATACACAAAAGCAGGACCCAGATATACTAGCTATCCAACCGTCCCAAATTGGAATTCTGATATTTTTAATGAGAGGGTATGGGAAGATAAATTAACAGATTTATCTGATAATCAGCTACAAAATGAAGGAATAAGTATATATATTCATTTACCCTATTGCGAAAGTTTATGCACCTTTTGTGCATGTCATAAAAGAATTACAAAGAATCATGGAGTAGAGGAATCCTATATAGCCGCATTACTTTCTGAATGGGAAATGTATGTAAGAACTTTCAAAAAAAAGCCAAGCATTAAAGAAATTCATTTGGGAGGAGGAACACCCAGTTTTTTTTCAGCGGAAAATCTAGAATTGCTAATAAATGGGATTTTAAAAGAAGTTGATGTGGCTGAAAACAAAGTATTTAGTTTTGAAGGTCATCCAAATAACACCACAGAGCACCATTTACAAACTTTATTTAATTTAGGATTTCGTAGAGTTAGTTTTGGAGTTCAAGATTTTAATCCTATTGTTCAAAAGGCCATTCATCGCATTCAAAGTTTCGAAACAGTAAAAAATATCACAAAAATTGCAAGAGCTATTGGATATACTTCTATAAGTCTTGACCTAGTTTTTGGACTTCCTTTTCAAACCGAAGATACCATCCAGCACACCATTCTTAAGACCCTTGAGCTAAGGCCTGATCGTATTGCATTTTATTCGTATGCTCATGTGCCATGGATAAAAGGGAATGGGCAAAGAGGCTTTAGTGAGGAAGATTTGCCCAGGCCTTCTCAAAAAAGGAAATTGTATGAATTAGGCTTACAATTGTTTGAAGAAGCAGGTTATTCAGAAATCGGAATGGATCATTTTGCATTACCAGAAGATGAGCTTTTTATTGCGATGAAAAATGGCACTTTGCATCGAAATTTTATGGGATATACTACGCAAACATCCAAAAATCTTATTGGATTAGGTGCTTCGGCGATTAGTGAAGTTTTCGGGGCATTCAGTCAGAATCACAAAGATATTGCTACCTATAAGCAGCTAATATTCGATTCTCAATTTCCTGTAGAAAAAGGGCACGCACTCTCTATTCAAGATCAGTTTATTAAAACTCAGATACGAAATATTATGTGTGATTTTGAAACTACATGGACAACGGAGGAAATGAATCTTGTGAATTTTGATAGTATTTTTAATGCTTTAGAGGAATTTCAAAATGATAGTTTGCTGTCTTTTACCAGTAATTCGCTTAAAGTTAATGAAATTGGAAAGCCATTTGTGAGAAATATATGCATGATATTTGACCAATATTTGGATGCAGAATTAATTAAGGAAAGAGTTTTTTCTCAAACCATTTAAAGGTATTTTAAAAAGCTCCAAACTTTTCTTTTTTGTAGATAAGTTAAATCATTTTCATTACTAAAAGCTTCTTTTTCAAAGCAAATACTACGGTAGGCTTTATCAAAATCTTTGGTTTTTAAATATCTTATTGCCCATTCCGTAAGATACCAAACATAAAAAAACACAAGCAGCATTTCTTTTTGTTGTCTCAGGTGAATTTTTTCATGATTTAAAAGAGTCTCATTGGGCCATTTGGGTTTAGTAAAAACAAATGGCCACAAAGCAATTCCACTAATTTTTGTAAATTTTATGCCACTAAATAGAATCAAATTTGATTATTTTTTTCTGCAAATTAGTTTTAAACTTTCTTAGATTCAAATAATAGTTTCCTTAGTTTAATTTAATCTTATATTTGTTTTCACAGGCCTTATTATAAACCATTAGATAGATTGGTTCATTAAAACTTGATTTTTGAATCATTTTCAAGGATGGAAGTTTTCCAAGCGATAAATTGTCTTTATCCTTCCATTCATACACATTGTCTTGGTCTTTGTTAAATGCTAATAAATTAATTTCATCCGCATTTTGGTTGAAATCATAACTTGCTTTTGGTGATTCTTTTATGATTAAATCTATCATTCCACCCAAAATCTTATTGTCTTTGTAAATTCTTAGGATATATTGTCCACTTTGCTGAGCATCTGCATTTTCGAAATATATTTTCCTTTGGTAAGATCTAAAGCCATTCGGCCCTTCCCAAACTAAAAGTCCAGAATCTTCCATTTTTGGGGCTTCTAGCAGTACTTTTGCACCTTCACAAACTTCCAATTTTTCAAATAAACTCGGTAGCTTCTCCTTATCTAAATCAATAACTTTTTCTAATTGAAATGAATAATAGAACATTTTGCTGGTATCTTGATGGAAATTAGCGTGTGGAATTTCCAATTGGATCTTAGAAAAATATGAAGGTGATTTTTGCAATGGGAAAAAACTAGAACAATAAAAAAGTAAAGATATAATCATAATAGTAATTGGTAGTATAAATAATACCAATGCTTTCCACAATTATTAAGCCATACTTTTGGCACGAAACATTAAGAAGCAAATCGTTTTATTGCTTTATTTACTGCACTTCCTCTACAATTACTCTCATTTCTTTTAAAAGAGGATTCCCAAATTGGGTAATAAATGCCACGTCATTCGCGTCTCTACCATAAGCGAGAACAATTCTACCCCCCAATGTTTTTTCTTGAACGGCATCAAAAGTAAACCATTTTCCACCAATAAATACTTCAAACCAAGCATGTAAATCAGAGTAAGGTAGGTCTTTAAGGAATCCTACCACCATTCTTGCTGGAATATTTATGCTTCTACATAGGGAGATGGCTAAATGTGCAAAATCTCTACAAACCCCTACTTTGTTTTTTAAGATATCGTTTGAGTTTGAAGTATAAAACGAAAAACCATATTGATAAGAAATGTTTTCATAAATCCACTTGCAAATGGCCAATACTTGGTCGTTGGCTATTTGAATATTTTTTGTGATTTCAAAAGCTAAATTTATAATTTCGGGGGTATCTGAATGGCAATATCTACTTGGAAGCAAAAACTGAATGGCATCAAAAGGTAACTTTTCTATTAAAACATATGCAGCATTAAGATCTCTCTCTACCTCAGAATCTACAATAACAATGTTTTCAATTTTCAATTCTACTTCACCTTTTTCAAAAAGCATTCTTTGACAAGCATTTCCAAAATTGTCAGTATAATGAATAATTTCAATAGAAGGAGTAACGGTCATGACATCAGTCAAAACTTGCTGATTGATGTCTTTACGAGGGCTAAGCACTGCAATTATTGGTGTTGGATACTCAATTTGGTACACAAAACATGCACTTGCTTTTAATTTCATTTAACTTTGGTTTCTGAAACAAAGGTACACTTTTTTTTTCATTTTTTTGGGTTCAATTTTAGCTTTGTGCAATTGCAGTTTTTCTAAAATTTTCTCCAACTGCTACTAATTTAATTTCCATAAAATAGAAGGAAATTGCTTAGCTTTTACTTTAGTTACTAGCGATTGATTTTTTTCAAAACTTATTTATCATTTTTCAACCGTTTATCATATTTGTTTTAAAAAAAATATTTTTCAAAATAGATTTGTTGTAAGGAAATAGGAAAGTAGAAAAAGGAAGGCTGAGGAAGTGTGTCTAAAGAATTGTTTTATTTTTTTTTTAAAATTAAATGCTGGAAGTAAATCAGTACGAAAAAAAATATGCTAATCATCTCATATTAGCCATAGATCATTTAGAAATAGATAAAGGTATTCATTGGTTTGTAGGGAAAAATGGTTCGGGTAAATCTACATTTTTTAAGTCAATTGCTGGAATTGTGCCTTTTTCAGGGCAAATGTCTTTAAATGGACTTTCACCTCATAACAAAAAATGCAAACTGTTAACTAACTACTCGGAGGCTGAGGCTCAATATCCAGATTTTATTACAGCTAAAGACATTTTAAAATTTATTGCATATGCCAAAAAAGCAGAAAAAGGACAGTTAGATCTGCTAGTATCAAAACTTGGTGTTAATTTATATTGGGAAAACAGTATTGCCACTTATTCCAGTGGAATGTTAAAAAAGGTTTCATTGGTAAGTGGTTTTTTGGGAAAGCCTTCTCTAATTGTTTTAGATGAACCCTTTATTTTGATCGATACACCCTCTATAGAGAATTTATATGTGCTAATAAATGAATATCATAAGGAACGAGATGTGTCTTTTTTCTTGTCTTCTCATCAAGATCTGATTCCAGACAAACTACAAATAAATAATATTTTATTGGTTGATAATCAAACTATTGTCTTCAAATGAAAGATGTAATTACACTATTTTATAAAACGATAGTTTGGGATTATTACCGTCAAAATACCTTATTTATTCTTGTTGTAATCTTACTAGGTTTCGGTTTTTTAAGCGGAGCTGAACACCAAGCCATCATAAAAAGTGCTTTACAAAATCCTCCTATTTTAGCTTATATTTTTTTGTTGTGGTTATTTCACAGTTTAAAAACGATATTCTTTGTTTTAAGAAGATTTTCAGAAAAAAAATTCAGGTTTTTATTTGCAATTAATTTGTTAAATTTTTGGCAAAGGATTTCAGTTTTAATTTTTCTTCAGTTTTTATTGGTTCAATTAACATTTTTATATGCCTTATTAATGTTAAACTTTGCCATAAGTTGGCAGTATTATAGTCAAGCTTTGTGGATTTTACTTTTTAATATTTTTATGGTAGTTTTTGGTGCCTTAGTATTTGAAAATCGATTGAATAAACTACCAGAAAAAAAGCTTTTGATCAATTTTACTTTTTTAAAATTTAAAAGAATTCCAAGTCCGTTTATTTTATTTTTTCATAAATACCTTATTAATAAACAACCAATTTTGTTCTTAAGCTCAAAAGTGTTTAGTATTTTGACACTAGTATTTGCTATTTGGATTTATCCTACGGACGATTACGATGCTCGGCTTTTTAGCATTATTGCAGTAATAATTGTTGCTTCGCATTTAAAAATTGCGAGTGATTTAATCTCTTTTGAGTCTGATAATTTAAAATTTTACAGAAATTTGCCATTTAGTAATTGGACAAGAATGCTGTTTCTGATTGCCATATATTTAATTTTAGTTTTACCCGAATTTTTCATTTTGATAGTAAATATTCCTTCAGATATTCCGATTTTTTATGGAATTGAATGGCTTATGTTGGTCATTAGTTTGATTTTTTTTACTCATAATTTAAATTATGTAGTGCATCTTTCGGAGGATTTTAAAATGAAAAGCTACTTTTTTGGGTCTATTGCTATA
>DAIQBE010000086.1:0-9329 GCA_036781325.1 Leadbetterella sp.
GAAACAAAGAAGTAGCTTAAAAAAATAGTTTAAAAAAAATTGCAATGATTACAATTTTCAAATTGATAAGTAGCTAAGGGGCCTATGTTTATGATGAAATTCTTTTTTTTAATCAAGAAATTAAAAAAAAACTTATCCAAATATTGGGAAAGCAATTGCTACTTATTAAAAAAATAGTTTTTAGTAAAGAACAAAAAGTAATCTTTTTCAATTGACCTTTTTCAATTTAATATTGACTAAAAAAAAGTGTCATTTTAGACTAGTTTAAATTTTATTCATAAAAAAGTTTAATTATTCTAAACTGAAAATCACGAATGATACTATAAATAGACTTTTAATTCCAATAAATAGACTATTAATTCTAATTATTAAACTTTACATCATTTTAATCAGTACCTCCATCTTACAAAAGCTTCCATTGCTTCGTACTCAGCTAACCCTAATTTATTATATAAATCTGCTGTCGCTTGGTTTCGCTCTTCTGCTCTTTGCCAAAACTCTCTTGCATCTGAGCCTTGAAAAACCACGCCGTCTTTTTGTGATTGATGTTTAAATATCCCTAATCTTTTTTGAATAACTTGGTCCGGACTCATTGGAACCGCCATTTCTATTTCATGAATTTCCCATTCTGCCCAAGCTCCTCTATACAACCAAACCCAACAATCTTTCATGAAATTTTTATGCTTTAATAGCCCTACTGCAGCAAAAATAGCATCTAAACAAACTTTATGCGTTCCATGCGGGTCTGCCAAATCTCCAGCAGCATAAATTTGATGTGGCTTAATTTCCTCAATTAAATCTTTAATTATCTCAATATCATTTTTGCCGAGAGGAGCTTTCTGAATTTGACCCGTTTCATAAAATGGCATATTTAAAAAATGTGCATTTTCAACTGGTATTCCAACAAACCTACAAGTATTCTTAGCTTCCCCTTTTCTAATAAGTCCTTTTACATGTCTAACTGCAGAAGAATCTAATTCGCTATCTTTTTTATTTTTCAAAAATAGCTTTGCTTCTTCAAAAATAGTGGCAGTCTGCGTATTATTAATTAAAAAATGATCATTAAAATCCATTACAAAATCAATAAAACGTAAAGCTTCATCATCAGAAACCGCAATATTTCCTGAAGTTTGATAAGCTACATGAACATCATGACCTTGTTCTTTTAAACGTTGGAAAGTTCCCCCCATCGAAATAATGTCGTCATCTGGGTGTGGACTAAAAATGATAACTCGCTTTTTAGCAGGCAAAGCTCTTTCTGGCCTATTCGTATCATCAAAATTTGCTTTACCACCTGGCCAACCAGAAATAGAATTTTGTAATTGATTAAAAACTTCAATATTTATTTCATAAGCCTGACCATATCTTGCCAAAAGATCACTTAAACCATTATCGTTATAATCTTTATTCGTCAATTTTAATATAGGCTTTTCTAAAATTAAAGAAAGGCTAGTAACTGCTTTTTTTACTGTTTTAATATCCCACTCTACATCTTCAACTAACCATGGAGATTTTATTCTAATTAAGTCTGATGCGGCAGATTCATCGACAACAAAAACTACATTAGAATGATTTTGTAAATAAGAAGATGGATTGTGCTCAGAAACAGAACCTTGTACTGCATCAGCAATCATTCCTGCTTTTCTTTCTCCCCAGGCCAACAAAACCACTCTTTTGGCTTGCATTATTTTAGAAACTCCAAGAGTAATGGCTTTCTTGGGCACCTTTATTAACTCCCCTCCAAAATCCATCGTAGCAGCTACCCTAGTAGAATGATCAAGCATCATTAATCGTGTTTTGGAATTAATTAATGACCCTGGTTCATTAAATCCGATATGGCCATTCCCACCAATTCCTAATAATTGAAAATCTAAACCTCCTAAACTATCTATTTTTGCTTCGTAACTTTTGCAAAAATCAGCAATTTGACTTTGAGGAATAGTGCCTACAGGTATAAAATAATTTTCTTTAGGAATATCTACATGATCAAAAAGATGTTCCCTCATAAATCTCCAATAACTTTGAATTGCATCGGCCTCCATTGGATAATACTCGTCTAAATTAAAAGAAACTACATTTTTGAAGCTAAGGCCCTCTTCCTTATGCAATCGAATAAGTTCTGCATAAACTGTCATTGGTGAAGAGCCCGTCGCCAAACCAAGCACACATTTTTTCCCCTCTTTAGCTTTTGACCTTATTAAGTCCGCAATCTCATGTGCCACTGATCTTGAAGCTTCTTTTGGATCTTTAAAAATCCTAGTTGGTATTTTTTCGTAAGCAATTGGTTCTTTAAAAAGAAGATTTTCCATGTTTATTCCTTTAGAAATTGAAATTTAAACAAAATTACGATATTTTGTTAAGCAAAAAAGGGTTTTTAAAAAATTTTAATAATTGTAGTTATAGGATAAATTCTATAAATTTTATAAAGTAATTATAAAAAAACTAAATATAAATTAGAAAAAAAACTAAAGTGGCTAAAATTGCGTTGAAAACAGTATTTTAATAGAGTTTAATTGAAATGAAAATTTAAAAATTAACACAGAAAAAATTAAAAAAATGTTTTTAAACAATAAATCAAATAACTAAAGATTGAAAAACTACACTAAAAATAATTTATTTCTTTTCTTATTTCTTTCATTTTTTTCCAGCTGCCTTTACGCACAGACCAATGTAACTTTTAGCGGATATATAAGAGATACTAAAAACGGCGAAGAAATGATCGGGGTCAATGTAATGGTAAAAGAATTAAAGATTGGAGTACAAACCAACGTTTATGGCTTTTATTCCCTAACTGTTCCAAGTGGAAAATATAATTTAGCCATTAGTTATATTGGCTATACCTCTATCAATAAAGAGCTGTTAATTGATAAAAATCAGAATTTAGACTTTGAAATAAAAGAAGAAGATAAAACTTTGGAAGAATTAATTATAACTGGCAAAAAAGAGGACGATAACGTAAAAAGTATTGAAATGTCGGTAAACAAAGTTGAAATGAAAACTATTAAAAAAATGCCAGCCTTATTGGGCGAAGTTGATGTAATTAGAAGCATACAATTTTTGCCAGGTGTAAGCTCAGTTGGAGAGGGTTCTTCCGGATTTAACGTAAGAGGCGGGGCAATTGACCAAAATCTTGTACTTTTAGATGAAGCTCCTGTTTATAATGCTTCACATCTTTTCGGCTTTTTTTCTGTTTTTAACCCTGATGTAGTCAAAGATGTGAAATTAATAAAAGGCGGAATACCTTCTTCTTACGGTGGAAGAATATCTTCGATTCTAGATGTTAGAATGAAAGAGGGGAACTCCAAAAAACCTGAATTTTCGGGTGGACTTGGAACCATATTTTCAAGATTCGCTTTTGAAAGTCCATTTTTAAAAGATAAGGGATCATTTATCGTTGCACTCAGAAGATCTTATATCGATGTATTAGCAAAACCGTTCTTGAATAGCGACTTAAAGGATTCTCGATTTTATTTCTATGACTTTACGGCCAAAACAAATTATAAAATAAACAATAAAAATACCGTTTATCTATCTGGCTATTTTGGAAGAGACGTTTTTGGGGCTGATTTTGGGTTTAATTGGGGTAACTCAACCTCTACTTTTAGGTGGAATCACATTTTTAACAATAAATTATTTTTAAATACTACTATCTTTTATTCCAATTACGATTATTCATTAGATTCTGACCTAAACAAAAAAAATGACAGAGATTCTTTTAGTTGGAAATCAAATATTGTAAACTACAGCATTAAGCCTGACTTTAACTATTACCTGAATTCGAAAAACACAATTTCTTTTGGGGGTCAACTTATTTATTATAGTTTTAACCCCGGCAAAGCAACAGCAGTTTCTGGAGGACAAACTAGATCTATTGGTTTAGCTGACAAATTTGCGGCTGAATCAGCAATTTATATTGGCAATGAACAAAAAATTAAAGAAAACATAACAATAAACTACGGTATTCGGTATTCCAACTATAGCTATTTAGGACCTGGTGATGTAGTAATCCTAAGGCCTCAGACTTTTCAAAATGGAGATAAAAGAGAAGTAGTAGAGACACAAAAAGCAAAAAAAGGCGAATCCATACAAAACTATGGAAACTTAGAACCTAGAATTTCACTAAATATTGGTCTAAATGACAACTCTTCTATAAAAATTGGTTATAATCGTTTAGCACAATATATCCATTTGCTCTCTAACACGGTGGCATCTTCCCCTTTAGATGTTTGGACGCCGAGTAGCAACAATATTAAACCTCAACTTTCTGACCAAATTGCCTTAGGGTTTTTTAAGAATTTTAACGAAAATAAGTATGAAACCTCTATTGAAGTTTACTATAAGACGCTTCAAAATCAAATCGACTATGTAAGAAATGCAGATTTATTGTTGAATTCGGCTGTAGAAGCCGACTTGCTTTTTGGTAAGGGGCGTGCATATGGCTCAGAATTTTTTGTCAAAAAGAACAAAGGAAAAACTAACGGGTGGGTAAGTTATACTTTAGCTAGGACTGAGCGAAAAATAGATGGTCTTAATAATAACAACTGGTTTGTAAGTAGAATAGATAAACTCCACAATTTATCAATAGTAGCTATATATGATTTAAATAAAAAATGGTCTTTTGGAAGCACTTTCTCCTTTACAACCGGTACTCCTGCCAGTTTCCCAACTAATAAATTTTTATGGCAAGGCATAGCTTTGCCTCATAATTATACTGATGAAAGAAACACCTATCGAATCCCAAATTCCCATAGGCTAGATATTTCTGCCACTAAGAAAAATAAACACGCGATGTTTAAAAAGGGCGAAAGCGAATGGGTTTTTTCAGTGTATAATTTGTATAATAGAAGAAATCCATTTTCCGTATATGTGCAACAAAACCCTGACAAACCCGGAGATACCCAAGCAATAAAATATTCAGTTTTTGCTTCAATTTTGCCGGCTGTAACCTACAATTTCAAATTTTAAACCAATGAAAAAGATATTTATTTTCTTTTTGTTATCTTCAAGTATTTCAATCTTTTCATGCGAAGATGTAGTAAATATAGCCGTAAAAGATGGCGTGAATCAGCTAGTAGTGGATGCATGGCTAACCGATGAAAATGTAGAACAAAAGATAATATTAACTGTTTCACAACCTTATTTTGACAATTCTAAGCCTAAACCAGCTTTAGGCGCCACTGTTATTGTTTATAATCAAGATAGTACTGCCCATGTTTTTTCAGACAAAAACAATTCGGGGGTTTATGTATACACACCAAAAAAAAATGGATACCTAAAGTTAAATGAAACTACTGCTTTGTATATTAAATATGAAAACGAAGAGTATTATTCACTTTCAAGTCTCAAACGTGTGCCTAAGATAGATTCTTTAGCCTATGAAGTTACCAGTTTACCAATAACTCCAACAGATGGTAGCCCCAAAGAAGGATTTACAGCAGAATTTTATGCTAACGATATTAATGGATCCGGAGATACCTATTTGATTAGATCATTTAGAAATGATACACTTAGATTTCTACCCTCTCAAATTTCTTTGGCTTACGATGCTGGATTTTCCCCTGGTTCTAATACCGACGGTTTAATGTTTATTCTACCTATTAGAAGATCTATAAATCAGGGTCTATTTAGAGATAAAGACAAAGTTAAAGTGGAATTGTTTTCAATTCCTAGAGAAGCATATTTCTATATGCTTCAAGTAGTACAAGAATCAAATAATGGAGGAATATTTGCTACCCCATTAAGCAATATTCCTACGAATATTATGACGCTAAATGCAAAATCAACTAAAAAAGCATTAGGGGCTTTCTTTATATCAAAAGTTAGTAGATTTGAAACGGTGATTGATAAAGCCAAAGCAAAACCAAAGAAATAAAAACTAAAATTTACTGAATTTTTTGATCTGCCATTGCATTCAAATAGTATACGATTTCCGAAACCTCTTTTTTGGAAATAGTGAGTGTAGGCATTTTTACATTTTTTCTATAAGACGCAGGGTTTTTAATAAATGCTTCCAAGTCATTTTCCTTCCAATATTCTGTAACATTTTTAGGAACATTTAATTCTGGTCCCATTGTTCCACCAATTCCATTTATACTATGACAGGTTTTGCAATGTCTCTGAAATAATTTATATCCTGATTCTGCAGTCTTTTCTTTGGGAAATATTAATTCAATATCATTGTTAGTAGGAACAAAATGTAGTTTTACAACATTGTATGGCCATTTATAAGATCCGTCTTTCGATGAAACTCCTTTGTAAACGATATAAAATGGTGCTGCTTTCATTTCGTGTCCATCTTTATAAATTCGTTCCCAATCACTTCCTTTTGGTGCGTCTACATCACTAATTGCTAAATAAGAATCAGCGGAGAGCAATTTATTTAGTGGCATCTCTGGCTTATATCCATCTTCACACTCGAAAACAATTTTAGTTTCTTCATATTTTTCAGGGTTTAATCCTGAATAATTCTCTATAATATTTTTTAAAACTATGCCATTATATGTTTTTGATTTATGATACACGGGATCCATCTCCACCTTTACTTTTTGGGAGTTTTTTAGAAGGTTCTTGTTTTTTAAGGAAAGCAAATCAATTGTAAAAGAATAGGAATTAGTTTTATGTATTCCACTTTCGGGACTCTTAGTTTTATTTGTATCTGAACAACTTAAAAAAAACATTGACGATAAAATAAAATATTGCAGCCTGTACATATTAAAGACATTAAAATAAAAAGAAGATAAAATAGCTTTATAAAAATATACCTATTTAGTTTAAAATAACAATAGAAAATTAATCAGACCAATGTCAAATTTATTAATTCTAAAATCATTTTTTTTCCAACAATCCCAACAAACTTGAAAGTTTATCTTTAAGGTCTTTTCTATCAACTATAAAATCAAGAAACCCATGTTCTAATACAAATTCTGCAGTCTGAAACCCTTTTGGCAAATCTTTTCCGATAGTTTCTTTAATAATTCTTGGTCCGGCAAAGCCAATTAAAGAACCCGGTTCAGAAATATTAAAATCTCCCAGCATTGCGTAGGAAGCCGTAACTCCCCCTGTAGTTGGGTCTGTTAAAAGTGAAATGTAAGGTAAGCCGGCATCATCCAAAAGGGCCAATTTTGCTGAAGTTTTGGCCATTTGCATTAAAGAAAATCCAGCTTCCATCATTCTAGCTCCACCAGACTTGGAAATCATTAAAAAAGGAGTTTTTGTTCTTATAGCTTGATCAATACCCCTTGCAATTTTTTCACCTACCACCGACCCCATTGAACCTCCAATAAATCCAAAATCCATACATGAAATCGTTATATTCTTACCTTCCATTAAACCATAGGCAGTTCTGCAAGCATCTTTTAATCCAGATTTTGCCACTGTTGATTTAATTCTATCTGGATATGCTTTAGTATCCACAAAATTTAAAGGATCTGCTGAAATCATATCTTTATCCATTTCAGTGTAGATACCTTCATCAAATAAAATCTGAAAATAAGCTTCTGATCCTATTTTATCATGATAGTTGCAATGGACACAAGTAAAGGCATTTTGCTTGTGCTCGCGGGTGTGCATAATATTTTTACATTCCGGACATTGATACCACAAACCGTCGGGGGTTTCCCTTTTTAATTCGGTTGGTGTTTGAATACCTTTAGAAGTTCTCTTAAACCACGACATAAAAAAGTAAATTTTTTAACTGGCAAATATAAGAGAAAATAATACGAACTTTTTAAGGGCGGGTAGTATTTTTTAACTTAAAAACAAAAATTGAATAAAAACAACATTACCTTATTTCTACATCATTTCTAAAAAACTTGACGCCTTCGGCTCCCCCCCAATAGATAACCTTTGCTTTCCCTTCTTTTTTATTATCTATAAAATCTACAATTATCCTATCTCCATTTTTCATGTAGAAAGTTGATTTAGATCCATGCATTTTCCCATTAAAAAAATTTCCTTCATATTTTTCTCCAGATAAAAAATATAAAGTGCCCTGTCCATTATATACACCATTTGCGAAGCTGCCTTCGTATTTTTTCTTACCATCTTTAAAAAATTCTTTTCCAATCCCATGTCTTTTCCCTAGTCTCCACAATCCTTCATAACGTTCTGTGGTTTTACCATTT
Source organism: Leadbetterella sp. (assembly GCA_036781325.1). GTDB lineage: Bacteria > Bacteroidota > Bacteroidia > Cytophagales > Spirosomataceae > Leadbetterella. Next base: position 8,124 of record DAIQBE010000086.1, read on the forward strand.
ATAGCAATGCCAAACCCTTCAGAACAATTGCCATTAATACAGCCTTTTTTTCTTTCAGGTTCTATCCTTACTTTTTCAATTACAATTTCATCTTCTATTTTTTCAGAAACTACTTTGGGAGGTTCCACTCTTTTTTCCTGTTGACTTTCCGGTTTTTTTACTAAATCTGGATATAATTCTTTAGCATTTGAATAACCTCTTTCTATGGCCTTTAGTCTTTGGGGCCTCGGCGGATGAGTACTTGTGGCATAGTCACTGGTGAGATTAAAAATGGCGGATTGTGCTTCTTTAAGCTTTGCCCCCATTTGATACATAACAAAACCTGAAAACTCATCGGCTTCTAATTCTTTTTCATGCTCACTTCCACCATGTTTTATGGTGTGACCCTGTAAATGATGACCGATTTCATGTGCTAAAATACTAAGTGCTGCCCAATCTGTTTTGGTAACATTGTTAATTTTATTCATAAAAGCTGGGTCATAAACAATCAAACGCTCTCCATTTCGCGTTGCAGCGAAGCAGTTGTCGGTATTAGGACATTCCATTACATAAAAATTTTGCTTTAAACCAGACCTTCTTACAATTTTTTCAATGCCTTGACTGACTTCTGGACGAGAAGTAAATGCTACTAAATCGCAAATCTCTTTTTCATTGATAGTTTTACCAAAATAGTTTTTGCCAATAACTAAATTTTGTTTGTCTTGCGAGTAAGAGGAAAAAGAAATAAAAAATAGCAGGAAAAAAAACAATTTAATCATTTAGAAAAAGATAAGATTTGGCTTAAAACGAATTTTTGAACAAAATTATTATTCAATTTATTTTAATTAAAAATGTAACAGAAAAGGATTCAAAATAAATAAATCAACCAAATTGTTGTAAACTTTCACGGAAAAACCAGAGAATGAATGTAAAAATAAAAGAAAATTCAAAATAAAATCTTTTCGATATTTAGAGATAATATTATACTACATTCAAACCTTAATCTTCTTAAAACAATCAAAATAAATTAGAAATTTGAGTACCGAAATTGTCCTTTTTATCAGAAGTATATGATGACTTAAAAATACAAATAATTATATAAGGTTATGAAAACAATTCTTAGTTCAAAACTTATCTATTTCAAACTTTTTTACTAGCTATATTAACTTGAAAAGAAATCAAAAAATAACTAATTAAAATAAACCCTATTTAGCATTTTTAAAAAAA
>DAIQBE010000087.1:0-9258 GCA_036781325.1 Leadbetterella sp.
AATTGGACCAAAAGCGTCTATAGCTAATTGCATTGCAGTGGTTGCCATCATTCCAGCAGCCGCAATTGATACACCATAAATTCCAGCAAACGCATAAGAGAAAATTATTCCAGCAGCCAATACTAAAATTGGTAATACGGTAGATTCCATTCCAACAGCTAAGCCACCAATAATGTTAGTAGCATGTCCAGTGCCTGATTTATCTATAATAGATTGAACAGGACGTTTACCCATAGCAGTATAGTATTCCGTAATGATAGACATTAATGTACCCACAATCAAACCAACAACTATTGCATAAAATACATCCATTGAAGTAAAAACTGTTCCTCTTAAACTTAAAGTCTCTGGTAAAATTTCTTTTACTAAGAAAAACGAAGCCACCAAAGTAATAATGATAGACATCCAGTTACCAATATTCAAAGCATTTTGAACAGAAGATTCTTCTCCTTTTATACGAACAAAAAACGTACTAATCATAGAAGCTATTAATCCAACACCAGCAATTAACATGGGCAATAATATGGGTGAAAAACCACCATAATTATCATCAACTTTAATTTCTTGACCTAACACCATAGTAGCTAAAATGGTGGCTACATACGACCCAAATAAGTCCGCTCCCATTCCTGCTACATCACCAACGTTATCACCCACATTGTCAGCAATTGTTGCGGGGTTACGAACATCGTCTTCTGGAATACCTGCTTCAACTTTTCCAACCAAGTCTGCACCTACGTCTGCAGCTTTGGTATAAATTCCTCCACCTACACGAGCAAATAAGGCTATAGATTCGGCTCCAAGAGAAAAACCAGCCAAAACTTCAATAGCTGTTCTCATTTCCATAGAAGTTAACTCTTGGCCTTGAGCAAAAATGTTATAAAACAAAATAAATAAGCCTCCAAGTCCTAAAATAGCCAATCCTGCTACTCCCATCCCCATTACAGAACCTCCTGTAAATGAAACACTTAGTGCTTTAGCAAGCGAAGTTCTAGCTGCTTGGGCTGTTCTCACATTGGCTTTTGTGGCTACTTTCATACCTACATAGCCTGCAAATGCCGAAAAAATGGCTCCAATTAAAAATGCGATTGCAATAATTGGTGATGAATGAATAGGATTTTCTGGGGTACCTGTTTGAATACCTAACCACCCTAAAATAATAGCTGTAGGAATTGCAAACATTGCTAAAACTTTCCATTCAGCTTTTAAAAATGCGATTGCACCGTCAGCTATATAGCCTGCCAAACGTTGCATGTTTTCATCTCCAGCATCTTGGCGAGCTACCCAATTGAATTTAATCGCAGTGTAAATCAGGCCAATCAGTCCAAAAAGAGGAACTAAATAAACTATTGAACTCATAAAAGTTTATATTTAATTAAAGGTTTAAAATTAAAAATTTTGCAAAAATAGGCTTTCAAAGACACAAAAAAAAAGTATTGTTCAATTAAATCAAAAAAAAATAAAATATGGAAACTCCATTTTTATTGAAAAATAGCAATTTAATTACAAATTAATTTGGGCAATTGCCAATTCTTGCATAAAAAGTATTTCCGTTTTCTACCTCAAAACTCTGAGATAATATGTTAGGTGAAGTCACCACATAATTTTAATTAGAAATCGGTTTAAGCTGTTGATTCGAAGATACAGCAATTCCACAAACATTTTGCCTTATGCTAATTACAATTACCGTTAAGATTTGATTAGAAGAAACTAAACTTAAATTAAAGATGCTGGAGGCAGGAACTTTCTCAATGTATTCATATTGCCCTCCTGCCTTTAAATTTTTAATAATTTCATCAATATTCTCATTTTCTAAAATTTTTAACTTAAAAACACTTTTAAAATCCTTATTTTTGAGCGAGAAAAAAGGCTTTTCAATTTTTTGAATGGAAACTTCGTTGCAAAGGATAAAATTTCCTAAAAATGGCAATTCTGATTTTATATCAGTAACTCCATTTAAATCATTAATTTTGTTTGAGACGGAAGGCTTTACTTTTAAATAAATTTCATTTCTAAGATATTAAACCTGCTTTTCTTAGTAAAAACAAACAAAAGAGCAAGAAAAAAAAGAACTAAAACTATAAAAAACCTCATGAGTATCGATTTTAACTACAAAAATATGAAAAAAAATTGGCTACTATTTCTATTTTTATTTTGTGCTGCGAACATATTTGCACAACAAAAGGCTTTAACGAGTAGTGAAATATTACATGGAATTCAAAAATTAAATACAGTCGGTAATGCTTTGTACTTAGCAGCTCATCCAGACGATGAGAATACATTATTGATAGCTTGGCTTTCAAAAGAAAAAAAAGTAAGAACTGCCTATATGGCTATGACTAGAGGAGATGGAGGTCAAAACCTTATTGGAACAGAACAAGGCGAATATGTGGGTCTACTAAGAACACATGAACTTCTTGAAGCTAGAAAAATAGATGGGGGTGAACAATATTTCTCTAGAGCAGTAGATTTTGGATTTACTAAAAAAACAGAGGAGGCATTGCTTACATGGGGTAAAGATAAAATTTTAGCAGATTTAGTTTACCAAATTAGAAAATTTAAACCCGATGTGATAATCAATCGCTTTCCGCCGGATGAAAGAGCGGGTCATGGACATCATTCTGCTTCTGCTATCCTTTCAGCCGAAGCTTTTGATGCAGCCGCCGATCCCACTAAATTCCCCGAACAGTTAAAAGAACTTGAAGTTTGGCAAGCGAAACGCTTAGTTTGGAATTCTTTTTCAAGAGGTTTTAATAATATAGAGCCAGAAATTGGTTCTTTTATCAAATTATCATTAGGAGATTTTAATCCACTTTTAGGAAAATCCTACCCAGAAATTGCTTCTGAGGCTAGAAGTAAACACAGAAGCCAAGGATTTGGATCAGCAGTATCAAGAAATGAAAGGTATGACTTTGCCATCCATATAAAAGGCGAGCCTGCAAAAAATGACCTCTTTGACGGAATAGATATTTCTTGGAATAGAATAAAAGGAGGAGAGCGTATTGACTTGGCATTGAAAGAAATTATTTCAAATTATGAAATTCAAAAACCTTCCTCAAGCGTATCAGGATTAATAAAAGTTTTAGATTTAATAGAAAATTTGCCTAACAGTATTTATAAAGAAAATAAGAAAACCGAATGTTTAAACTTAATAATGGCATGTGCGGGATTATATTTTGAAGCTAATTCAGCTAGTTTCAGTGTTTCTCCCGGTCAAAAATTAAAACTATTTTATACTGCAATTAAAAGATCTCAAGAAGAAGTAAAATTAAATGCAATCAAGATAAATGGAGCAGTAGTAAAAGACACAATAATAAATTCTATTTTAACCTATAACAAAGCTTTAGAAAATTCAATAGAAGTTCCAATTGCACTAAATACACCAATTACCCAACCCTATTGGTTAATGGAAAACGCTGAAAAAGGATTTTATAAAATTTCTGACGAGTCAAAAAGAGGATTACCGATGGCTCCAGACCCCCTTATTGCCACATTTGAATTCGAAATTAAAAATATTCCATTGAAATTTACTACTCCTATAAAATACAAATATACCGAACCCTCTTTCGGTGAAATTTATAGATACTTAGAAATAAGGCCGGAAGTTATGGTAAATTTTGAAGAAAAAGTTTATGTATTTACCAACCAAAAACCAACATCGGTAGCAATAATTGCAAATTCAAATATTCAAAATTTAAATGCAAGAATAAAACTCGAATTACCCACAGGTTGGAAGGTTCAACCTGAATTTATTGATATCACTTCCATTGAAAAAAATAAAGAGAAAAAAGTAACTTTTGTCGTAACTCCTCCCGCTAATTCTTCCGAAATTAAGATGAATGTAACAGCAAGTACTCCAAATGGAACTTTTAATAGGTCTTTAGAAAACATAAAATATGAACATATTCCTGAACTAAACATTTTCCCATTGGCAACTGCTAAAGCAATTAATCTAAACATTCAAAAAAAAGGACAAAACATTGGATATATAGCCGGAGCTGGTGATGAAGTTCCTAATGCTTTAAAACAAATAGGTTATAACATTATTAACTTAAATGAATCAAACATTTCATCAAACTTAAAATCTTTTGATGCAATTATTGTTGGAGTAAGAGCATATAATACGGAAGATTGGTTAGTTAATTCACAAGATATCTTATTAAACTACGTAAAAGAAGGTGGCAATTTAATTATTCAATATCAGACGCAAGCATTTTATGGAACAGTAAAAACTAAAGATATTGGCCCTTATCCTTTAAGTATAGGCAGAGGAAGGGTTACAGACGAAAACGCAGAAATGAAAGTCTTAAAGCCAAATCATAGTATTTTAAATTATCCAAACAAAATAGTTCCTAAAGATTTTGAAGGATGGGTGCAAGAACGAGGCCTTTACTTTGCAGACAAGTATTCAGATAAGTACGAGACTATTTTTTCAATAAAAGATGAAGGAGAAGCTGAACAGGAGGGTTCATTATTATATACAAAATATGGAAAAGGAAACTATATATTTACTGGCCTCTCATTCTTCAGACAATTGCCAGCAGGAGTGCCTGGTGCCTATAAATTAATGAGTAACTTAATATCAATAGGTAAATAATAATGAATTGGACTAAAGATTTTTCTTCCAATGAATTTTTTTTTATAGCAGCATTTATGCTGATTTATTTAATCTATTTTATCAGGATATTTATAATTTCAAGAAAATTAAAAACAAGTACAAACTTCGGTCTTGTAAAATTTATACTTCGAATAGTATATTTAGCTTTAATGATTATAGCCTTGTTGGGTCCAAATTTTGGAATAACTGAAATGGAAGCAAGAAGTACTGGAAAAGACATTTATATTGGCTTTGATTTATCAGAATCAATGAATGCTCAAGACGTAGAACCATCAAGATTAGACAAGGCTAAAAACGAATTAAAAAATTTTGTTGACCAGTATAAAGCTGATAAAATAGGTCTAATGATTTTTAATTCTGAAGCCAGTTTAATGACGCCTTTAACGTTTGACCATGAAATAATAAAAAGTGATATTAATTCATTAACTACTTCAACTTTAGGCTCAGGAGGAACAGATTATAATAGTATCCTTGGTTTAGTATATGAAAAATTCAACACAAATAAATCAGATGAAACGCAATCTAAAATTTTTGTTTTAGTTACGGACGGTGAAAATTTCGAGAATTTAGATCCCCAATGGGAAAAATTATTTAAAATCTTAAAAATTAATTTATTTGTGATTGGAATTGGCACAAACTCAGGCTCAAAAATTCCAAAGTTTAGTGGATTTAAAAAAGATTCAGATGGCAATGAAGTTGTCAGTATTTTAGATATCAAACAAATAGCTGAAATTACAAAAAACTTTGAAGGAGAATATTTTGTGATAAATAATCAAAGCAACCAAATTGGAAAACTTCAGGACCAAATAAATCTAGTAAAAAAGTCTGAAAATACCGGAAAACAACAATTGGTAACCTATAACAAATATATTCATTTTCTTTTATTGGCCCTACTTTTTATAAGCATAGATTTTTTAGTGGATATAAATGTTATTAAACTTTAAATGTTTCAATATATTTATCATATCATATTCATTTTAATCAACCCTCAATATTTCACAAACATTGAGCAAAAAAATCTTTTAAAAACCTCATTTAACGAATCATTTTCAAAAAAAAAATATACACAGGCTATTGCAACTTTCGAAAAAATAGAAAAAATAAGCAAACTTATTGAACCTGAACTTAGAATTGATGCTAGCAATGCATATTTTATTTGTAAGGATACATTAAAAGCTAGAATAAATTACGAACATCTTTTAAATGCGCATAATCCATTGCAAATGTCTCAAGCTTTAAATCAATTAGGATCTTTAGCTGTATTGCATAAAGACAGTGCAAAAGCTTTGGAATTTTATAGACGTGCCTTGGAGGTTAATAATGAAATGAGAGAAGCACGTTTTAATTATGAACTTATTAAGAATCTCTATAAACCGAAATTTACCCCCCCTCCTCCTAAAGAATCAGATAAAACAAATCGAAATATACAAGCCTCTGATAAAAAAGAGGAAGAATTTGACCAGTATAAATCGAAAAATATTTCAAAAGAAAGAGCCCTTCAGCTATTAGAAGATTTGAAAACTTCAGAAATGAAAATTATGATGAACAAAAAAAATACTCAAAAGAAAATTGAAAAAAATTGGTAATAAAACCCGAAATTTGCACCCAAAGGCAGCATAGAATTTTAATATAAAAAAATTAAAAATCTTTAAAAAAGAGATTTTTTTAACAAAATTATTCCACCTGATAAAATATAAACCTAAAAATATAATTAGCATATTTTTTTAAATAATGAATAGTATTAAAGAAACAAATTTCAATTTTAAAGGGCAAAATGGCTTTTATCGTGGAAAAGTAAGAGATGTTTACAGTATCAACGACCATTTATTAATGATTGCCTCAGATCGGATTTCGGCTTTTGATGTAGTTTTACCAAAGGCGATTCCATTTAAAGGGCAGGTATTAAATCAAATTGCCGAAAAAAACTTAGCCGCTACTTCAGATATTTTGCCTAATTGGCTGATAAAATCACCAGACCCAAATGCTTCCTATGGATTAAGATGTGAAACATTTCCTATTGAGATGGTCGTGAGAGGTTATCTAGCAGGTCATGCAGCAAGGGAGTATAAGTCAGGAAAAAGAATGATTTGCGGAGTACAATTACCAGACGGTTTAAAAGAAAATGATAAACTTCCCTTTCCAATAATTACTCCAACCACAAAAGCTCACGAAGGCCATGATGAAGATATTTCAAGGGAAGAAATTCTAACTAAAGGTTTGGTAACAAAAGATAAATATGAGAAATTGGAAAAATATGCCTTGGCTTTGTTTGAAAGAGGCACCCAAATGGCTAAAAAAAATGGATTGATTTTAGTAGATACAAAGTATGAATTTGGAGAAAAAAATGGTATTATCTACTTAATAGACGAAGTTCACACACCCGATTCTTCCAGATATTTTTATGCAGACACCTATTTGGCAAATCAAAATGCCAACATTCCTCAAAAACAACTTTCTAAAGAATTTGTTAGAGAATGGCTAATCGCAAATAATTTTCAAGGAAAGGAAGGGCAAGTTATTCCAGAAATGACAGACGAAAAAGTTTTAGAAATTAGTAATAGATATATAGAGTTATTCGAATCAGTAACAGGAGAAAAGTTTATTAGGCAGAATTCGGAAAATATCATGGATAGAATTGAGAAAAATGTAAATGCCTTTTTGGAAGGGCTATAATGACATGTCAAAAGAATTTAAAAAAAGTGATCGGCTAAATAATTTAAGCTATGCTATAAGAGGCCCAGTTTTCGAAAAAGCACAGCAGCTGGAAGCTATGGGCCAAAAAATCATAAACTTGAACATTGGAAATCCAGCTCCTTTTGGTTTTGATGTGCCAGACGAAATTGTTCATGATATGATTCTAAACCTAAGAAATGCGCAAGGCTATTCCCACCACTTAGGTATTTTCTCAGCCAGGAAAGCCATCATGCATTATACCCAGCAAATAGGAATTAAAGACGTTACCATAGAAGATATATTTGTAGGCAATGGAGTAAGCGAACTTATTGTAATGGCAATGCAAGCTCTTCTAAATGAAGGTGACGAAATTCTAATCCCGTCTCCAGACTACCCATTATGGACTACGGCAGTAGCATTATCCGGCGGAAAACCCGTGCATTACATTTGTGATGAACTATCCGATTGGAATCCAGATGTTGCGGATATGGAATCGAAAATTACCTCAAAAACCAAAGGAATAGTTCTCATTAATCCAAATAATCCAACAGGAGCTGTATATGAAAGAGACGTCTTAAAACAAATTGTAGCCTTAGCAGAAAAACATAATCTAATCGTATTTTCTGACGAAATATATGACAAAATACTGTATGATGGTTGTAAACATGTGCCTGCGGCTACCCTTTCAGAAGAGGTATTTTTTATGACTTTTGGTGGCTTGTCCAAAAATTACAGAGCCGCTGGTTTTAGAGGCGGCTGGGTGATTCCAAGTGGTGCAAAAAATAAAGCAAAATCCTTTCTAGAAGGACTGACACTTCTTGCAAGTATGCGTTTATGTGCCAATGTGCCAACTCAGTATGCTATTCAAACCGCCTTGGGTGGCCATCAATCAATTAATGATTTGGTTGCTGAGGGTGGAAGATTAAAAAAACAAAGAGATTTAATTTATTACAAACTTACTGACATTCCAGGTATTTCATGCGTTAAACCAAAAGGAGCTTTGTATGTCTTTCCAAAAATAGATCTAAAAAAATTCGACATTGTAAACGACGAACAGTTTGTGTTAGATTTATTAAATGAGCAAAAAGTTTTTGTAGTATCCGGTACAGGTTTTAATTACCCAGGAGGACAACACTTTAGAGCAGTATTTTTGCCAGAAGTTGATACGCTAGACTTAGCCATCAACAGAATAGCACTTTTCTTAAATGACAGAAAAATTAAAACCCATAAGTTGGAAGACGTATAATGGACATAGTTCTGCTAATAATAGGTTTTTTCCTATTACTTGTTGGTCTCGCAGGAGCTGTCTTGCCATTACCAGGTCCTCCACTAAGCTTTGTTGGAATGATAGTTTTGAATTATTCCAAATACACCAATTTTTCGACTAATCTTTTATATATTTTAGGTACACTCACTATCCTAATTACAGTTTTAGATTACTTCATTCCAATTTGGGGCACTAAAAAATTTGGTGGAAGTAAATGGGGAACCATTGGGTCTGGTTTAGGACTTCTGATTGGCATATTCCTTGGGCCTTTTGGGATGTTTTTTGGAGCATTTATTGGAGCTTTTATAGGAGAATATCTACAGAATAAAAACCATACAATTGCATTCAAAGCCGCCTTAGGTAGCTTTTTAGGGCTAGTTGCTGGAATAATATTTAAATTGGCCTTATGCTTAGTGATGCTTTTTTACGCAACAAAAGAAATCTACACTAATTTCTAAAATAATCGCTATAAAAAGTTAAACGTAAATCTTGGATTAATTCTAAATTTTTGATTTAAATCAGATTTGGTGCTGTAACTTCCAAAAACTCCCAATCCAACATTGCCACCGAGAATTTTAAATTTAAAAATGTTAATAATAGTTGAAGAGTACTCAGGATAAAAATCGGAAAAATCTTCCAAAAACCTTCCTTCAATTTTATGCTTTTGATTCAATATCGAATAAGCCATAGATACCCCAAT
>DAIQBE010000088.1:0-9187 GCA_036781325.1 Leadbetterella sp.
AAGAGCAAAGTTAACATAAATGGCTACTTGCAATGATTCTAATCTGATTTTTGCGATGTATTCATCTTCTAATTTTAGTTTGGAAAAAGCAATTAATACTAATGAAATAATAAAACCGATTATGGCAATTTCATTCGTAAAGTTTATTGATTTCGAATCTATACCCAGATCTTTGAATAAGGAATATTGAAACGGTAAATTGAATGATAGCCATTCAAACTCAAAATCAATAAATAAGCAATACAAGCCTAAAACTAAAAATGGAACACTTAATAAAATTCCAAAAATCTTAAATCGATTTGGAAACAAAAATCTTGATTTCATAATTATAAAATTTAAATGTAAAATAATATTTACCAAAAGTAAAGTTTATTTTACATAAAAACAAATTTATTTTACATTATTTTTATGATATCAAGAAATCTGTATAGTTTTCCTTGTCTAAAACTTTACAGATATTATTGGGGTAGGCTTCTTGAAATGATTTTGGAAATCTTACATTTTTGGGCGTCCATTTAATTTCAAAAGCATTCAGATTCCCGTCTCTTTCTTCTATATAATCTATTTCGGCTTGGTCTTTGGTTCTCCAAAAATAGTTATTTGCGTAAATCTGATGGTAGGAAGTGTATTTGTATCTTTCTGAAATCAAGTAGTTTTCCCATAATGCTCCAATGTCTTGCCTTAGATCTATTTGGTTAAAGTTGTTTATCAGTACATTTCTAATTCCGTTATCAAAAAAGTAGTATTTCTTACCTTTTTTTAGTTCATTTCTTGCATTTCTATGTAAACCCGGAAGTTTAAAAATTATGAATGCTTTTTCAAGAAGGTCTATGTATTTTTCTACTGTAGCAGTGTTAATGTTACCAATAGTTTTTGCGATTTCATGGAATCTTACTTCACTCCCTACCTGAAATGCCAATGCCTGAAGTAATTTTTCTAGAATGGATGATTTTCTGATTCCATCTAACATCAATATATCTTTGTACAAATAACTATTTGCAATTTCAATCAGTACCTCTTTTTCATTTCCCGGATTGTTTATTACTTCGGGGTATGAGCCATATACAAGTCTTGTATGTAAAAGCCCCTTTTCCTCTAAAAGAGATTTGTGTTTTGAAAGTTCATCAAAACTAAAAGGAAATAGGAAAAATTCACGTTTGCGACCCGTTAATGGTTCATTGGTTTGGTTTTGTAGGTCTAATGCTGAGGAACCAGTCGCAATTATCTGAATGTCTGGGTAATTGTCATGGAGAAGTTTTAGCTTAAGACCTATCTCTGGTATTTGCTGGGCTTCATCTATTAGCACGAGTTTGCTGGTACTGCCTACAAGTTGGAGCAGTCTTGTGCTTGTGTTTGCATTGATAAATTCTTGCCTTATGTCAAATTCGTCGGCGTTTAACCATTTTGACTCTACATTTAGTTCATTATTAAGTTTTTTCAACAAGGAAGTTTTTCCTACTTGCCTTGGGCCAATCAAGATAATAACTTTCTTTTTAAAACAACTGTCTTTCAAACGATTAAATATACTCCTTTCGATTTGCATTACATCAATTTTTATGTCAAAAATAATGCATTAATAAGCGTAATAAAAATATCACGCCTATTTTTTATATTATAATCTAAATATCACGCCTATTTTTTATATTATAATCTAAATATTACGCATATTTTTAGATTACATTCCAAATACTTCGTTATTTTTCCAATTTAGTTCTAAATAGTAGACCCAATAGCTAAAGAGCAAAAAAAAGGCAGAACACAAATCGGGACAAATGTCAAAAAATGAGGCCTGCCTTTTTTAGTTTGCATGAAAAAACAGTATGCTACATCTCATCTGCACTCGGGCCATAAGGGCCAGGAACTGGAATATCTAATAAGCGTAAACACACTTGAAGCTGAGCACGATGATGTGCATTTTGCCCCATAGCGTGTCTAAAGGTTTGCCATTTTTCTAATTTGAGCCATACTTGGTCTCCAGAGCCCATAATCCAAGGATCTAAAAGGATTTCATCTGTAGATTCATCCAATACAATTCTTACTTCTGCAATACTGTTTTCGAACCTTTCAAGCAGTTCTTTTGTAGTTTTACAATCTTTTGTGGGATAAGGCGAATTGGCAAAATCCCAATTGTCATATTTTAATCCCATCACAATCATTAAGGGGAGTTCGGCCAAGTGGGTTGCCAAAGTTTTAATATCCATACTTTTAGGATGAGGTCTCCAGGTAAATTTATCAGTAGGTACAATTTCTAACATTCTACGGGTTTGAATGGCTTCCGCCTCAAATTCGCGTTTAAAAGATTCAATAAATGATATCATAGTTTTTTTTAATTTAATAATGGTTAAATGTAGATACGTCCAATGACAACCGGCTGTCAGTAGGGTTGTGTATTTTTTTGTATATTTTAAATTGTGTATGGTTTTTAGAATAAATTAAACATCATGCATCCTTTTTTTGTCCAATAACCTATCTATCATTTTATTGATACGAGTCACTTTAGTTTCCAAATTTTTTGCTTCAATTATCCAATCTATATAGTATTTTCTATTGCTTTCTGAGATTGAATTAAAAAAAGCTAATGCATCGGGAAAGTCTTCTAAGCAATCAGATATTTCTTCGGGAACAAGTAAGTCACTGTTATCTAAATATAAACATACCTCCACTATATCGCCTTCTTTAATTTTCGTTTTTTTTCTAAGTTCTAATTTTAACGGAAGAAAATATTTGCCATTTTTCATAGAAGCAATTTTGTAGTGTTCTATTTTAAATTCATTTACTGTTCCTCTAACTTTTACCCATAGTTTATTTTGCTCTTCTTTTGGCTGATAATCCAAAACTATATAGGTCCAACCTCCTTTTCCAGGAAATTTTTGAACTTTAACTTTTTTATTTAAAATGGGGGTTTCCATTCACTCGATTTTTTATGTTGTCCAATTTTTCTAATACCATTATTTTCAAGATATCAGGCTCTATAATATCCGCTTCGCTTCCTAATAGTAAAAACCAATGAGAGAAGTTTTGTAATGATGGCGAAAGAAAAGTCATTTCTATCTGATTTCCAAGGTCTTTTTGTGCCACAAATCCCATATAATAAGGTTGGTCGCCAAGAAATTTATAGGCTCTTTTGTCAATTTTAATTACAACTTTTGAAAGTTCTTTATTTGAGGAAGTTTTATTCAAAAAGTTGTTGAGGTTTGGATGTATAGTTCTAAATTTTTGGTTTAAAATTTCTATTTTCTTTATTCTATCTGTTCTAAAAACTCTGAAATCATTTCTTAATCTACAAAACGCTACCAAATACCAAAAGTTAGCTTGGCTATAAATGCCAATGGGTTCTATTTCTCTTTCTGAAGCGTCAAAATTATTAATATTGGAATAGTTGAGCTGGATAACATTTTTTGATAAAATGCTTTGCAGAATTTCTTGAAGAAATAGTTGTGGTTTTATATGAATATTAGCATTTTGAATAGAGCCAATTACTATTTCCGCGTCATTTATATATTCTTTTTCTTTCTGACCTAAAGTAGCTTTTATTTTATAAAGTGCAGATTGATAGCTTTTTAAAGTGTTTTGGTCTGTTAATTTTGAAACTAATTTTTCTGCCGTTACAAAGGCTAATCCTTCTTGACTTGTAAAATGCACAGGAGGCAGTCTATATTCCTTTTGTAAGGAATATCCAATACCCGCCTCGCTTATAATCGGTATTCCCGCTATTTCCAGTGATCGCACATCTCTATATACCGTTCGCAGGCTAATCTCAAATCTATCTGCTATTTCTTGTGCCTTCACAATTTTTTTGGATTGTAATTGAATCAGAATAGAAGCAAGACGGTCGAATCGATTCATTAACAGGGTTATTTTCTCCAAAATTAATCTTAAAAATGCCTTCATTCTAAAAAATTGTCGATAAATTAATTGAGATTCATTCCGATTAATTAATAATTTTTTCAAAATGTTTTGAACCAATTTGTTTTAAATGTAAATTTGACACTTATTAAGAATTTTAGAACTTAAATAAAAAACAAAATGTCAAATTTGAAAATTACGTTAGGTGATAAAGAGTATTTCCCATTTATAAAAAATGCCATACCATTTGAAGGTCGAGAATCAGACAATCCTTTGGCTTTTAAATTTTATGATGAAAGCCGGGTGGTAGCTGGCAAAACTATGCGCGAACATTTACGTTTTGCTGTATCTTATTGGCATACCTTCTGTGGCACAGGTGGAGATCCATTTGGCCCGGGAACCAAAGTTTTTCCATGGGACAAAAATGCGAATGCTTTGCAGGCTGCCCATGATAAAATGGATGCCGCCTTTGAGTTTTTTACTAAATTGGGAACTGATTATTGGTGTTTTCATGATGTGGATATGTCGCCAGAAGGAAGCTCTTTAGCTGAATATGAAAGTAATTTAAGTAAAATTGTGGCGTATGCGGATGCAAAGCAGAAAGCGAGTGGTGCAAAATTACTTTGGGGCACTGCCAACTTGTTTTCTAATCCAAGGTATATGAATGGGGCATCAACGAATCCAAATTTTGAAGTTGTAGCTCACGCTGGTTTACAAGTCAAAAATTGTATTGACGCAACCATTGCTTTGGGTGGAGAAGGGTATACTTTCTGGGGAGGACGAGAAGGATATATGTCATTGCTTAATACAAAAACCAAAAAAGAACTGGACCATATGGGTCAATTTTTAAGAACTGCCAGAGATTATGGCAGAAGAAATGGATTCAAGGGTACATTTTATATAGAGCCTAAGCCTGCTGAGCCTTCGAAGCATCAATATGATTTTGATGCTCAAACTGTAATTGGATTTTTAAAAGCACAAGGTTTAGAAAAAGATTTTGGATTAAATATAGAAGTAAATCATGCTACTTTAGCAGGACATACTTTTGCTCATGAATTACAAATGGCGGCAGATGCCGGGATGTTGGCTTCGATTGATGCCAATAGAGGAGATTATCAGAATGGCTGGGACACCGATCAGTTTCCTGTGGATGTATTTGAATTAACAGAAGCTATGCTTATTATTTTGGAGAATGGTGGCTTTAAAACTGGAGGTATAAATTTTGATGCTAAAACTCGTAGAAATTCAACGGATCTAGAAGATATTTTTATTGCTCATATTGGTGGAATGGATGTATTTGCAAGAGCTCTTTTGGTGGCAAATGATATTTTAACGAAATCAAAATATACTAAAATAAGAGACGATAGATATGCTTCTTTTACTACTGGAAATGGAGCAAAATTTGAAAATGGAGAATTAAGTCTAGAAGATTTAGCAAAAATAGCAAAAGAGGTAGGTGAACCCGCTCAAATTAGTGGAAAACAGGAATTAATGGAAATGATTATAAATCAATATATTTGAAATAATTTTTGATAGTAAAAACTTGCGGTCTTCTCTTTTTGAGGAGGCCGTTTTTTTTACAAATGGTATGCACTGGTTTTGATGATCTTTAATATAGAAATATTGTTTCAGTTATATCGTTAAGTTAATATAATTTGGCTTTTTGTTTATTTTTGTATTTAAAAATCTTCTAAGTCCAGGAGGATTCTGAATGAAGAGAAAAATAATTAAAACGTGTTTAAAGATTTTAGCTTTGGTATTTGCTACTTTAGTTGTTTTTTCATGCATAATATATTTTTATTTTTCAAGTCCTGCGGGCCAAAAAACATTAAGCCATCTTGTTGTTTCTACTTTATCTAAAAAATTTAACACACCAGTTTCAGGTCAAATTTCCTATAAATTCCCAGATTGGATTCAAATAAACCATTTACTAATTAGAGATAAAAAAGCAGATACTTTGCTATTTTCTAATAAAACCTATATTGAGGTAAAAATGTGGGATGCATTAAATAATAAGTTAAATGTTACCGATATTCAAGTTGAGAATGCCTATTTGAATGTAAATCGGGAATCTGACAAATTTAATTATCAGTTTATTTTGGATGCTTTTGCCTCAAATACCTCAAAGAATAAAAGTAAAAGTTTGTTTGTTTATAATTTAGATAAAATTAAAATTCATAATCTTAAATTAATTTATTCCGACAATAAAGATGGTAGTAAAATTTCTGCTTTTTTAAAAGACCTAACCACCGGTTTTGAAATTTTAAATCCTGATAAAAGTGTTTATAAACTTAATGATATCGTGGCTATTGGCCTTGACATAAAAGGGACAATTGGGAAAAGCAAGAAAAGTGAATCTAAATCTAAAAGTGAATTAGATTTTATGTTTAGAAATTTGATTTTAAATGAAGTAGCTTGGGATTTGAAAATAGCACAGAACGCCAGCATCGCAAAAGGGGTATTTATTGATATTAAGCCAGAAACTATCAATTTAAAGCATACTAGTTTTGCATTTCAAAAAATTAAATTTTCAGCTCAAAAATTTAATTTTCAACAATTTCCACTATCTAAATCCATAGAAAATCAGATTAATTTTAGCAATCTGGAAATGGAAAAGATAGGAGTGTTACTTAATAATGTTAAATTTTCTAAGGATGGTTTCTTTGGAAATTTAATTTCATTGCATGCTTCAGAAAAAAATGGGTTAAATCTAAAATCTGCAGAATCCGGAATTTCATATCTTGGAAATCAACTGGAATTAAAAAAGCTAAAGATTCAGGTTAACAACACACAGATATTTGCCAATCTGAACCTAAAGGTTGACAGTTCCAAAATAGAAAATAGTGCTTTTAAAATCGAATTGGCAGAAAGTAAATTTGCTGTAACAGACGCTTTTGTTTTTAATCAAAAGCTAAATTCCAACGAGTATTTGAAGAACCTTAAAGATGAAAATATTTTCCTAAGAGGAGAAATGGAGGGGAATCTTAAAAATTTAACATTAAATAATTTTATCCTTAGGGCACCAACAACTACGCAAATTAATCTTAAAGGCAACGTTAAAAATCTTATTGATCCTATTTTTAACCTAAAAGTTGTTGGGTTTAGCACCTCAAAAAAGGATATTTATCGGCTAATTCCTGCTTCAAAAATACCTTCAAACATTTCTTTTCCAGATAGAATTTTTTTTAATGGATATTTGAAAGGAAAAATGAACAATTTGGATCTAAGTGTGAACGCTAAATCGGACCAAGGAAATGTAAATACTTTAGTTCACATTAATAATTTAGGTACCTCAAAATCTCTAATGTACACTGGAAAGATTGATTTTGAACAGTTTAATGCAGGCTTCATTATGCAAAAGCCAGAACTTGGCAGAACCTCTGGTAGACTGGTTTTTGATGGCTCAGGAATAGATTCAAAGAGCTTAAAATTAAAATTGAATGGGAAAATAGAAGAGCTCAATTATCAAAATAAAATCTTCCAAGCTATTGAATTTGATGGTTTATTAAATAATCAGGTTATTAATGTTAAATTAAATAGTATGGACCCCTCTGCTCAATTAAAATGGGAGGGAGAAATAGATTTTTCTAAGGAAAAATTAAGTATTTCAGGCTCATCTACTATTGCTTCTGTTAATCTTAAAGCATTGGGATTTAGTAAAGAGAATATAGAAGTGCGAGGTGAATTGGATATAAAAGAGTTGAAATTAGATCCTAAAGATCCAAGAGTTCAGTTGTCTGGAAAAAATATAAGTATTTATAAAGACGATAAATTATATCCAATTGGTGATTTAAAGGTAGAAACTAGTAGTGAAGGAGATAAAAGAAAAATAGATTTAGAAACATCTTTTATTAAGCTTTCGGCAGGAGGAAACTTTGATTATTCACAACTTAAAGATGTTATTTTGACGGAAATAAATCATTATTTTAATATTCCAGATTATAAGCCACTGATTTCTAGTAAACCCTACCTTTTCAATGTGGAAGGAAATATTCGATATGATCCAATATTTAAAGCTTTTTTACCTAATATTCATGGATTTGCTCCCATTTATGTTCAAACTACACTTCAATCAGAGGGAAATATCCCAATCTCAGGAAAAATTAGCATTCCTTTTTTAGAATTTGATTCTTTAACGATTTACAACACTAATTTTGATTTTATTGGAGATAGAAAGTCATTGAAATATTTTCTCAAATCTTCTCAAATTTCAAATGTCAAATATAGAGTTAGAAACGCTACTATTGAAGGAAAATTACAGGACAATAAAGCTGATTTTAGTTTAGCGATTAAGGATTCAGTTGGCATAAATATGCATGCTCTGCACGGTTATATACAAAGTAGAGATAGAAAAATAAGGCTTACATTCGATGATTCAGGGTCAAAATTATTTTATAAGGCTTGGTCTGGAAATCCAATTGGATATATAGATTATTCTAAAGATGGCATTTATATAAACGATGTAATTTTTACATCCGATAAGCAGATTTTAAGATTAAATACCATAAATGAAAAACCAAATGGTCCTATCAAAATATTTACTCAAAATTTAGATTTAAATTCACTTTCAAAAGCTTTTAAACAAGATTCTGTTTTAATATCTGGCTTATTGGATGCTGATGTCCAGATAGAAAATTATATGGACGGCCCCATTGTATTTTTTGGAGATTTTAAAGTAAATAATTTTGTCTTAAACCAAATTTCCCTCGGAGAGTTTTCTGGGAATGCTAAAAATGAAGGAGTTAAAGGGCTTTCCTTGTTTTCAAACATAAATGGCGAAAATGCCAACATTCGATTAACAGGGAATTATTCTCCAGAAAAAGAGAAGGGTTTGGATTTGAAAATATTTGCGGATTCAGTAAATTCCAAAGTTTTGGAGCCCTATATGGATGGAATCTTAAAAGAAGTTACAGGCAATATTTCTGGTGAGTTTACTGTAAAGGGCTCTCCTTCCAAACCCGACATTGGTGGTTTTGTAGTTTTTCCTGATTTCAAATTTAAATTGGTGGAAACTGGTGCTAAAATTGAACTTATAAATCAAAAATTAATCATTAAAGATCAGAGAATATTGCTTCAAAATACCCAATTAGCCGATAAACTAAATAATAAATTAAATCTCAATGGCTTTATTAATATAGAAGCACTTCCAGATTATTCTTACACCATCGACATTAATTCAAAAGATTTTAATATCATTGATGCTAAATTTGGTGAAAATGAGCTTTTTTATGGTACTGGTTTTTTTGAAACAAATCTAAAATTGAAAGGTAAAAATCTAGATTTTGTTTTAACAGGAGATGTTAAAGTTAATTCTAAAACAGATATTACCATGTTATTGCCT
>DAIQBE010000089.1:0-9183 GCA_036781325.1 Leadbetterella sp.
TCTATAAATACCTTTCTGATATATTTTTAGAGGTTTTAAAAAGTTTTACTATTTCGAAAGAATTATTGAGCTCAAGAATTACTTTTGAGAATTTTGAAATATTAAAGGAATGTATTTCTAATGGTAAAAGTGTTATTGTTTCCTTAGGTCACATCGGGAATTATGAGTGGATTGCAAAAATTTTTCCGGCTGCATCGAATGTAAATTTTTTAGTTCCTTACAAAAAAATGACGAATCCTTTTTTTAATGCTATGTTTAAAAAATCTAGAGAAAAATTAGGAGCCACTTTATTTCCAACCTACGAAACATTTGAAACTATCGCTAAGCAAAAAGATAAGACATATGTTCTAGGATTGGCCAATGACCAATCCGCACCACCTGATAAAGCATTTTGGGTTAAATTTTTAAACCAAGATACTTCTTTTTTTGTGGGCACCGAAAAGATTGCTTGTCAAATGGATTTTCCTGTATTTTTTGGCCATGTCACAGTTCCAAAAAGAGGATATTATCATATCATTTTAGAGAAAATATCAGAGCATCCTAAATTAGAAGAAGAAGGATTTATTTTATTTAATCATGCTAAATTACTCGAAAAAGACATCGTTGCTAATCCTGCCCATTGGCTCTGGACGCATAAAAGATGGAAACATGAGAGGCCAGAGGGAATCGGATATGGATTTAATATAACTCAAAAATAATTTTAAGCATAGGTTACATTTTCTGGGCCTACTATTTCCAAAAGTTTTTTCTGGACAGTTTTGTTGAGGTCTATTTTTATGCTTCTAGAAAACATCGCGATATCCATTTTTTCTTCTTGATCAAATACATTGAATTTCAATTCAAATGTTCCTGGAAAGGCCGAAATGACATCTTTTAAATTGAAAATGGATTCAGTATTTATATCGGAAATATCCATTTTTACTCTTATCTCTTTAAATTTTTTAGTTTTTAAGTCATTCAATAGATCTATTTGAATGGGTTTAAATTCATATTCCCCTTCTCTATTCCATTTGGTTTGGACTTTCCCCCTAATATAAACAAATAGGCCTAATGCTAAAAAATTGGAGTATTCTAAATATTCTTTTCCAAAAAGCATAAGTTCTATGGAGCTGTTATAATCTTCAATTTTAAAAATACCAAAAGGATTCCCATTTTTTGATTGCCTAATTTGAACAGCCGAAACCACACCGCCAATTTGAAGTTCACGATTTAAATTCTCTGCTGAAAATACCTGATCTAGTGGTTTACATATTGACATTTCAATAGAAAACTGATCGAGTGGATGCCCAGAAATATAAAATCCTACTACTTCTTTTTCATTCTTTAGTTTTTCGATATCTCCCCAAGGTTCTATAATATCTGGCTTAGGTTTTTGAATATTAAAACCATCCCCCGACATCATGTCACCAAAAAGAGAGTTTTGTGCTGAGTTTTTATCTTCTTGAACTTTATTTGCATACCGAATTATTTTTTCGATAAAGTTTGAACCATCGCTTTCCGAAAAATAACAGGCCCTATGAACTTCTTTAAAACAATCAAACGCTCCTGCATAAACCAAAGATTCTAATGTTTTTTTGTTTACGGTTCTTAGATTAACTCTTGTAATAAAATCAAAAATATCGGTATAAGATCCTCCCTTTTCTCTCTCTTCAATAATTGCATCTACTGCGGCATCTCCAGTGCCTTTTATTCCACCTAATCCAAATCGAATTTCTTTTTTCTTGTTTACGCTAAATCTTTTAGAGGATTCATTTACATCTGGGCCCAAAACATCTAATCCTAAAAGCTTACATTCTTCCATGAAAAATGTGATTTTATCAATGTTACCTAGCTGTGAAGTGAGGACTCCAGCCATGTATTCAGAGGTATAATGTGCTTTAAGGTAGGCCGTTTGGTAAGCAACAAAAGCATAGCAAGTAGAATGTGATTTATTAAAAGCATATTGTGCAAAAGCTTCCCAATCGGTCCATATTTTTTCTAATATTTTGCTTTCATGGCCGTTACTTTCCCCACCCTCCATAAACTTTACCTTCATCTTATTCAAGACCTCGATTTGCTTTTTTCCCATTGCTTTTCTCAAAACATCAGCATCACCTTTTGTGAAATTTCCTAATTTCTGAGATAAAAGCATCACTTGCTCCTGATAAACAGTTATTCCGTATGTTTCACCTAGATATTCTTCCACCTCGGCTAAATCATACTTTATTTCTTCCGTTCCATGTTTTCTAGCAATAAAATTAGGAATATAAGCAATCGGACCTGGCCTATATAAGGCGTTCATAGCAATTAAATCGTCGAACCTATCTGGCTTAAGTTCTTTCATATACTTTTTCATTCCATCAGATTCAAATTGAAAAATCGCGGTTGTTTCACCTCTTTGAAAAAGTTGATAGGTCTTTAGATCATCTAAGGGAATGGTATCTATATCGATAGTTTCACCGTAATTTTCTTTAATCATCCTCAAAGCCTCTTTAATAATAGAGAGGTTCCTAAGTCCCAAAAAGTCCATTTTTATTACACCAGCATCTTCAATAACTTTACCTTCATACTGGGTTATTAATAATTCGGAATCTTTTGAAGTACAAACCGGAACAATGTCGGAAAGGTCAGATGGAGCAATAATAATACCTGCGGCATGAATTCCTGTATTTCTAACGGTACCTTCTAGCTTTTCTGCTTGCTTTAGAACTTTTGATGTAAGGTCATTGCCTTCATACATCTCACGCACTTTCTTTACATTTTCAATTTCGTCAGCACTAAGTCCCAATTCGTTTAAGGACTTGGCTCCAGTTAAAGGGAAATGCATAAGTTTTTTAAAATCTATACCATAAGAGGGCTTGTCTGGAATTAATTTTGCGATATAATTTGCATCTGCCAAGGGTAGATCCATTACTCTAGCCACATCTTTTATAGATGATTTTGTAGCCATAGTACCGTAAGTAATGATTTGTGCAACTTGGTTTTTGCCATATTTTTCCACTACATAATCAATAACTTTTTGTCGTCCCTCATCATCAAAATCGGTGTCAATATCGGGCATCGACTTACGGTCAGGGTTTAAGAATCTTTCAAAAAGTAGATTGTATTTTATAGGATCTATATTTGTAATACCAATGCAATATGCGACAACCGAACCAGCTGCTGAGCCTCTGCCTGGCCCAATCATAACGCCCATGTCTCTGCCTGCCTTAATAAAATCCATTACAATTAAAAAATATCCTGCGAAGCCCATGGTTTTAACCGTAAATAGCTCAAAGTCAAGTCGTTCTTGAGTAGTTTGCAAAATTTCTCCATACCTTTTTTTAGCTCCTTCGTAAGCCAAATGTTTGAGATATTCCCATTGATTAAGTTTATCGTCGGCATGTATTTTATATTCCGTGGGGATTGGAAAATTAGGAAGCATGATATCTTTTTTTAGATCTAGCTTTTCTATTTTTCCCACTATCTCATTTGTATTATCAATAGCTTGGGGAATATCGGCAAAAAGTTGCGTCATTTCAGCCGTTGATTTAAAATAAAATTGGTCGTTAAAAAAAGCGAACCGTGAGTTCTTCGAACTCATGGTTTCATCATCCGCGAAATCTTTTTTTGAAGGTGTGGCAAGTTTTTCGTTAGTATTTACACACAGCAATATGTCGTGAGCCACCCAATCAGACTGGTCCACGTAGTGGCTATCATTGGAAGCTATAACTTTTACATTGTATTTATCCGCCCATTTTAACAAAATGGCATTCACAATGTTTTGCTCGGGTATTTCATGTCTTTGAATCTCAATATAATAATCCTCTCCAAATCGTTCTAGCCACCATTGGAATTCTTTTTCACCTTCCTCTTCTCCATTTTTAAGAATTACTTTAGGCACCGATGCCCCAATACAACACGTTGTAGCTATAAGTCCTTCTTTGTATTTTTCAATTAATGCTTTTGTTACTCTAGGATATTTGCTGTAAAGTCCTTCCATAAAGCCTAAAGAACATAGCTTTGTAAGATTTTTATAGCCAGTAGCATTTTTAGCCAGTAATAATTGATGGAAACGTATGTCTTTTTGTTCTTTTGTAAATTGTTTTCGAGTATGATCTTCCACCACATAAAATTCACATCCAACTATTGGCTTCACATTAAACTTTTCAGCAGCAGCCACAAAATCAAATACTCCAAACATATTTCCATGATCCGTGATAGCCATCGCAGGCATACCATCAGCTTCAGCTTTAGCAAACAACTTTTTTATGCTCGAAGCCCCATCTAAAAGGGAGTATTGGGTATGATTATGCAGGTGAGAAAACTTCATAAAATTATTTATAGATTCAATCAATTACAAAGTTAATCTATTAAAAATTACCTTTAAAACCTTTCTATCTATTTATCTGAAAATGGATTTATTCTAAAATTTTTTAAATGTAGTATTCAGAACTATGCTTTATTTCTTTCAAAACAAAAGTGCTATTTAAAGTGCCAATGTTCTCGATTTTTGAAAGTTTGTAACGAATAAAATCATGGTATTCTTCTAAACTGTTTACATGAATTTTTAAAACAAAGTCCACTTGCCCTGCCAAATGATAGCATTCTTGCACTTCCTCTAACTTTTGAATTTCTTGTTCGAAATGCTCAATAAATGTTTCATTATGGTATCGCATCGAAACTTGACAAATAGAGGTTACCGATTTATTTATTAAGTCTTTATCTAAAATGGCTACATACTTTTTTATGAAGCCCAAATTTTCTAACCTCCTTATTCTATCATAAATAGGAGAGGTGGTAAGTTTTAAAATACCTGCAATTTCTTTGGCAGTTTTTTTGGCATCCTTTTGAAGAATTCGAAGTATCGTTTTGTCTGTTTCATCCAAATGTTCCATTTTTCAATAAAAATTATTTTAAAAAGGTCTTTTTTTAATTTATAAAAGTAAAAATAAGTGGATTTGTTCATTAATGAAACTATTTTTCCTTAATTAATAATTTATTGTGAGGTAAAACAGTTTAAATAGTACTTTTGTAAGTGAAAATTACTTTTGTCGTAATTGCAATTATCAGCAAATTAATAAAAATGGATAACACAAAAATATTGGTAGTAGGTGCAAACGGACAGCTAGGCTCAGTTTTAACTAAAGCGCTGCAGTTAAAGCACGGAATTGAAAACGTTATTGCCTCAGATTTGAATAAGAAATCCGATTTTGAAGGGAAATTCGAGATTTTAGATGCAACTGATTTGGAAAATCTTCACGCAAATGTAATTAAACATGAAATTACCCAAATCTATCATTTGGCAGCTATACTTTCAGCCAAAGGAGAAATAAACCCTATTAGCACATGGGACATAAATATGAAGTCTTTATTAAATGTTTTAGAAATTGGACGTTTAGAAAATCTTGATAAAATATTTTTCCCTAGTTCTATTGCAGTTTTTGGGAAATCTGCACCTTTAGATAATTGTCCCCAAAATGCTTTTTTAGATCCAGCAACAGTTTATGGAATCAGTAAAGCCGCAGGAGAAAACTGGGCCAATTATTATTTTCAAAGGTATGGCTTAGATGTACGATCAATTAGATACCCAGGAGTTGTTGGCTATCAGTCACTTCCTGGAGGAGGAACTACAGATTATGCTATAGATATTTTTCATAAAGCAGTTTTAGACGAGCATTTTACTTGTTTTCTTAAAAAAGACACGAGGTTACCCATGATTTTTATGGAAGATGCCATTCAGGCAACTTTACAACTTATGGATGCTCCGAAAGAAAATATTAAAACACGAACTTCTTATAATCTTTCAGGTTTAAGTTTTACTCCTGAGGAATTGGCTTCAGAAATTCAAAAGTTTATTCCGAACTTTTCAATTTCTTATCAACCTGATTTCAGACAAGAAATTGCAGAATCTTGGCCTCAAAGAATTGATGATAAAGAAGCAAGATTAGATTGGGCTTGGAAACCAAGCTTTTCGTTGAAGGAAATTACAGAAACTATGATAATTAAATTAAAAGATAAATTAACATTTGCATAAAGTTATGTTTGAAAATATTAGAAAAGAATATCAATTAGAGTTAGAAGACATAAAGACAGCAGGATTATATAAATCTGAACGTATCATCACAAAGCCTCAATCTGCAGTAATCACTACGCAAAATACAGAAGTTCTAAATTTTTGTGCGAATAATTACCTGGGTTTGTCTTCCAATTCGGAGGTCATAAATGCAGCCATCGAAACTATTCATAGCCATGGTTTTGGAATGTCATCGGTTCGATTTATTTGTGGAACTCAAGATATACACAAAGAATTGGAACAGAAAACGGCTGATTTTTTAGGGATGGAAGATTGTATACTATATGCGGCCGCTTTTGATGCAAATGGAGGTGTGTTCGAGCCACTTTTGGGTGAACAGGACGCAATAATCTCAGATGAACTTAATCATGCCTCTATTATTGATGGTATTCGTTTATGCAAAGCAGAAAGATATAGATATAAGAATAATTCAATGGAGGATTTAGAGGCACAATTGATTGCTTCTAAACATTGTAGAAGGAAATTAATCGTTACCGATGGAGTATTTTCTATGGACGGATCTATTGCTCAATTAGATAAAATTTGTGATTTAGCAGATAAATATGGAGCGATGGTTATGGTAGATGAATGCCACGCAACTGGGTTTATAGGAAAAACAGGAAGGGGAACTATTGAACTAAAAAATGTGATAGGCAGGGTGGACATTGTTACTGGAACCTATGGAAAGGCATTGGGTGGCGCATCTGGAGGTTTTACTGCCGCAAGAAAGGAAATCGTAGAGTTACTAAGGCAAAGATCTAGACCCTATTTGTTTTCCAATACCCTTGCACCTTCCATTGTAGGAGCTTCAATTAAAGTATTAGAAATATTAAAAAAATCTACTAAATTAAGAGACAAGCTCGAAACAAACGCAAAATATTTTAGAGCAAAAATGACGGAAGCTGGATTTGATTTATTGCCTGGAGAACATCCAATAATTCCGATTATGCTTTATGATGCACCTCTTGCACAAGAATTTGCCGCTCGTTTGCTAAAAGAAGGTATTTATGTAATTGGTTTCTTTTTTCCTGTGGTCCCCAAATCAAAAGCAAGAATTCGAGTTCAAATTTCTGCCGGACATGAAATCGAACATTTAGATAAAGCAATACATGCATTTATTAAAGTTGGCAAAGAACTAAAGGTTATTAATTAATCTTTAGTACATCATAAAAAATAAATTTTATAAATTACACTTATAAAAATTATACATTTAATAGGCTTAATAAGGGAGTGATTGACTTAAAATTTATTTTTATTAAAAAGATTCCAACTTTATTTGATTTTAAATCTAGTAATATTTAGTTTCCATTTGCCTTTGCAAAAATAAATTCCTACTTTTGCATCCCAATTTACTTTTTCAAACACTTAATCTGTTTTGTACAATGCCTAAGCAAAAAACAAATTCAGGAGCGAAAAAAAGGTTTAAATTGACTGGAACTGGAAAAATCAAGCGTAAGCATGCTTTCCACAGTCATATTTTAACCAAAAAATCGACTAAACGCAAGAGAGTTCTTGCATCGTCGACGCTCGTTAGCCCTTCTGATGAAGGTCGTATTAAAGCTTTATTGAATGCTTAATTCAATTTTTGGTTCATTTGTTTCACCCGGCTCCAGGCCTAAAAGTTCCTGATTTTTCAGGACGCCTAAAGTCAAAAAACGTAAAATTTTATGCCACGTAGTGTCAATCATGTAGCGTCGAGAGCAAGACGTAAAAAAGTACTCAAACTTGCCAAAGGTTATTTTGGTAGAAGAAAAAATGTTTGGACGGTTGCTAAAAACGCCGTTGAAAAAGGTTTAGTTTATGCCTATATTGGTCGTAAACAAAAGAAAAGAAATTTCCGCAGTTTGTGGATAGTGCGTATAAATGCAGGTGTAAGGCCTTTTGGTCTGTCTTACTCGGTGTTTATCAACAAATTATCACAAGCGGGTATTGAACTTAACCGTAAGGTGTTAGCCGATTTAGCAATGCATCATCCAGATGCTTTTAAGGCTATTGTTGAGAAAGTAAAATAATTATTAGAAAAAAATAATTTATAAAAAAGACGCCATTGGCGTCTTTTTTTGTTACTTCTTTTCAAATTTAAGTCTACATATTATTGAATTATAGTAATTAGTTATTTAATTTTATCAAAATTTAAAACAAAATACAAAATGTTAGAAATATTACAAGGCCTTATCCAACAAGTTGGGCAAAAAGCGGTAGTAGAAAATCAAGAGGTTCCCAACCAGTATAATGAGGGCGTAATGGGAGAGGTAATGCAAGGACTTATGGGAGGTTTAACAAATCAAGCCAATGCTCAGGGTGGGGTAGGAAGCTTAATAGGTATGCTTTCAGGTCAGGCGGGTAATCAAGGTGCAAGTTTAATGAACAATCCTATTGTTGCTAACATCGCTCAATCTGTAATTGGTAACGTTATGGCAAAATTTGGTTTACCTAGTGGAGTTGCTTCTAGTGTTGTTACTGACATGCTTCCTTCTGTTTTGGGTGGTTTGATTTCTAAGGTTAATGACCCTAATGATAGTTCGGTAGATATGGCAGGAGTAATGGGTGCATTATCTGGCGGAAAAACAGATGGTATTGATTTTGGAAGTTTATTGAGCAAAGGATCGGAGGTTTTTGCAGATGGGAAAGTAGATATGAGTGATTTAATTAATCTCGCATCTGGTGGATCTTCTGCATCCAACACTGGTGGTGGAGGTATGCTTGGAAGTCTTTTAGGTGGCTTGTTTGGGAAGAAATAAATAATTGGTAGTATATTTGCAATAGCGTAGAAAATGCTTCTACGCTATTTGTTTTATGGCCCATGAATAAAAAAAGTATTTTATTTTTATTATTTTCATTGTTAGGAGGCTCCCTAGTGGCTCAGCTTACGATTTCTAGCCCCCTTAACAATGCCGTGTATCAAAGAAATGGAGCGAGCCAAGCCAATTTAACTATAAACGGCTTGTACAGTCAAGAAATAGTTACTTCTATTCAAGCTCGATTGTTAAACCCTGTGGGTAATGTGCCAATTCTTGGTTTTGATTGGACCATAATAGTCCAAAATCCAACAAAAGGCGTATTTTCTGGTCAATTAAGCCAAGTCCCTGCGGGTTGGTATATTTTAGAAGTTCGAGCAGTTAAGTCGGGTGTTCCGGTTGAATCAGCTT
>DAIQBE010000090.1:0-9110 GCA_036781325.1 Leadbetterella sp.
TAAACATTCGATGGAATCAGGAGGATGGGATCTAAGTGTTGTGGATAGAGAAGCATTAAAAGATTCACAGGCTACTTTTATATTTGGTCAAATGAATGAGCCTCCAGGAGCTCGTGCTAGAGTAGCACTTTCTGGTTTGACTATTGCCGAGCATTTTAGAGATGGTGATGGTGAAGGAAAAGGACGAGATATCCTGTTTTTTATTGATAATATTTTCCGTTTTACTCAAGCTGGTTCTGAAGTTTCTGCACTTTTAGGTCGTATGCCTTCTGCGGTTGGTTATCAGCCCACTTTAGCAACTGAAATGGGAGTAATGCAAGAGCGTATTGCATCAACTAAAAGAGGTTCAATTACTTCAGTGCAAGCTGTTTATGTTCCTGCTGATGACTTAACAGACCCAGCTCCTGCTACTACTTTTGCTCACTTAGATGCAACTACGGTATTAAGTCGTAAAATAGCTGAGCTTGGAATTTATCCTGCTGTGGATCCTTTAGATTCTTCATCTAGAATACTTTCTGCCGAGGTTCTTGGTGATGCTCATTATAATTGTGCGCAGAATGTTAAGAATATTTTGCAACGTTATAAAGAATTGCAAGATATCATCGCAATTCTAGGTTTAGAAGAACTTTCTGAAGATGATAAATTGGTAGTTTCTCGTGCTCGTAGAGTACAGCGTTTCTTATCTCAACCTTTCTTTGTTGCAGAACAATTTACGGGTCTTAAAGGAGTTTTAGTTGATATCAATGATACTATAAAAGGATTTAATCAGATTATGGATGGAGATTTTGACCATCTTCCTGAGGCTGCTTTTAACCTTGTAGGTACTATTGAAGATGCTAAAGAGAAAGGAGAAAGATTGATAGCGGAAGCGACAAAATAATTTTATTCGCAAATTAATTATTCTATTATGATTTTAGAAATAATAACACCTGAAAAAAATATTTTTAATGGAACTGTAGATTCTGTTATTTTACCAGGTAAAAGTGGAAGTTTTCAATTGCTAAATGACCATGCTCCAATGGTAAGTACGCTTCAGAAAGGAGATTTGGTTTACGAAATAAATGGAAAAAAAGAAACCTTACTTGTTGACGGTGGAGTTTTGGAAGTTGCAAATAATAAAGTTCTAGTATTAGCTGAGGCAATAGTGTAATATTTACATAAAGAATTGAAAATCCGAAGTTTAGAAATAGATTTCGGATTTTTTATTTATAAAAAAAGGATAGCATTTTATTTAATTTTGACTCTTAATTTTTAACCTAGTTTCATGTCTTTTTTATGAATTTGCAATAAGAGTTTTTAAAGACTATGGAACATTATTTTTATGATATTGAAAAAGAATCAAGAAGAATTTGTTTTTCAAACTCAAAATTTAATTCTTGTTAAACTAAGGAAATTAGATGCCCCCTTTATTTTGGAATTAGTTAATTCACCTGGCTGGTTGCAATACATTGGAGATAGAAATGTACATTCCATACTTGATGCTGAACACTATTTGCAAAATGGAATATTGAAATGCTATAAAGAACATGGCTTTGGGTTTTGGTTAGTAAAAGATAGTATTAAAAATCAAAAATTGGGTATTTGTGGTATTACTAAAAGAGAGTCTTTAGATTTTCCAGATATTGGCTTTGCTTTTTTGCCAAAATTTCAGTCAATGGGGTATGGTTTTGAAGCAGCTAAAGGAACTTTGAAGCATGTTCAAGAGCATTTAAGATTAGAAAAAATTGTTGCAATTGCTAATATTGAGAACGTTGCCTCCAATAGACTTCTAATAAAAATTGGAATGCGGTTCGAAAAAGTTATTCGTTTTCCTGAAGAAAACAGACAGCTCAATTTTTATTCTATTTAGCATGTGTATAATTTATTATATTAGAAATGTGCAAATTGTTTATTTGAATTCATAGTTTTCCTGTTTTTTTATACATCATTTTTTATTTTTTTGTGGACATAAATAATTCCCACCTACCTTCAGTTTGTTATGAAATTTTTGTTCGTTCTTTTTGCGATTCAAATCGGGATGGAATTGGTGATTTGAATGGAATTACTTCTAAATTAGACTATTTGCAAGATTTGGGTATTGAAGCCATTTGGTTAACTCCCATATTTAAATCTCATTCGTATCATAAATACGATGTGGTTGATTACTGGTCAATTGATCACGAATTTGGTACTTTGGATGACTTTAAAGAACTTATAGATACAGCTCACTTAAAGGGTATTAAAGTATTTTTAGATTTTGTAATCAATCATACCAGCAAGAAACATCCATGGTTTCTCGAGGCTAAAAAAGGGCCTGAAAATTATTTTCGAAATTATTACAATTGGCTTTCAAAAAGCCAAATTAAAGCTAGGGGTATAGCCATTAGAGAGATTACGGGTGATTCTTCTGAGGTTAATCCGTGGCATTTAGCCAATATGGGGGATTCAGAAAAATATTATGGGATGTTTTGGAGTGGGATGCCCGATTTGAATATGGACTTCGATTTGGTAAGAAATGAGATTTATAAAATTGGAAAATATTGGCTGGAGATGGGGGTGGATGGCTTTAGAATGGATGCGGCTATGCATATTTATCCAGATTGGGAAATTGGAAAGTGTCATAATTTTTGGGATGAATTTAGACAAAAAATGGAGGAGGTTAATCCAAATGTTTATTTAGTAGGGGAGGTATGGACTTCTGCCGAAAAAATAGCACCATTTTTTAAAGGGTTGAAGGCAAATTTCAATTTTGATTTATGTTTTGCTTTCCAAGATATTGTTAAATCAGGGAAGGATAAAAAGGAAATTGTAAAAATGTTAATTAAAAATTATGCAATTTTTCAGAATGTCAATCCAAATTTTATTGATGCAACAATGCTAGGAAATCATGATATAAATAGAATTGGAGGCTTGGCAGATGGTAATATAGCGAAACTTAAAATGGCCGCAAATTTATTGCTACTATTACCTGGCAATCCCTATATTTATTATGGGGAAGAAATTGGCATGTTAGGATCAAAGCCCGATGAAAATTTAAGAGAAGCTTTTTTATGGGACTCCCGTTTTGATGATAAGCATAGAACAAATTGGCGAAAACCTAAATATAATACAGACTCAAAAGTATCGCCATTAAAAATTCAAGAATTAAATCCAGATTCCTTATTTAACCACTATAGGACTTTAATATCTTTAAGAAAAAGATACAAAGGATTAAATCAAATCCTAAAACCTAATTTAATTGAATCTAAAACTATAAAAAAGGGAATTATAAGTTTTATAAGACCTTATAGAAATGAAGATATTTTAGTTTTACAAAATATTACTTCTAAAAGTATAGAAATCAGAATTGAAGAAGAATTTGAGTACGTTCTTTTTCAAAGCAAATTGTTAAACCTTTTGAAAAATTCAATAGCTAAATTAGATGCTTATGGAATTTTAGTACTAAAGCTAAAAAATGTGTAAAAAATAGGAGCTTATTGTAAGCTCCCATTTTTAATATTATGCATTTTCAGGTCTAAGACTTCTTACGGTCTTTCCTGCTCTCCACATTTCTGAGTCACGCAATTCTGCAAGCTCAACTTCCAGCTTTTCACGGTAGTCTGGCTGTGAATTACGTTCGATAGAAATGGCTGCTTCATTTTGAGTTTTAACTGAATTATACAATTTCTCAAATACTGGTTTTGTGGCATCACGAAACGGCTTCCACCAGTCTAATGCACCTCTTTGAGCAGTTGTAGAACAATTTGCATACATCCAGTCCATGCCATTTTCAGCTACCAAGGGCATCAATGACTGTGTTAATTCTTCAACAGTTTCGTTAAAAGCCTCAGAAGGTGAGTGCCCATTAGCTCGTAATACCTCATATTGGGCAGCAAATATACCTTGAATACAACCCATTAACGTACCTCTTTCACCTGTAAGGTCTGAAGTTACTTCTTTATAGAAATCGGTTTCAAATAAATAACCAGATCCTACGCCAATAGCCATAGCGATACATTTCTCGCGGGCTTTTCCTGTAGCATCTTGATAAACCGCAAAAGATGAGTTTAAACCTTTCCCTTCTACGAAAAGACGACGAAGAGAAGTGCCAGAGCCTTTAGGTGCAGCTAAGAATACATCTACATCTGCAGGAGGAACGATTCCAGTTTTTTCTTTGTATGTAATACCAAATCCATGGGAGAAATACAGTGATTTTCCAGGAGTTAGGTATTTTTTAACTGTTGGCCACAACTCTATTTGCGCAGCATCTGAAAGTAAATAACAAATGATTGTACCTTTTTCAAGAGCTTCTTCAATCTCGAAAAGAGTTACACCCGGCACAAAGCCATCTGCAATAGCTTTATCATACGTTTTGCCTTTACGTTGACCAACAATTACTGGAAGACCATTGTCACGCATGTTCATTGCTTGACCAGGGCCTTGTACACCATATCCAATTACTGCGATTACTTCGCCACTTAATACTTCCCTTGCTTTTTCGAGAGGAAATTCTTCACGAGTCACTACTTCCTCTTCAACACCACCAAAATTTAACTTTGCCATTTATATACTATTTTGTTTTAGAATACGAACAATATGTTTTACGTTATATTTTTAAAAATTTCAAAAGTTGCAAATTTCACAATTAATTTGGGGAAATTCAAATTATCAAAGATAATATTCCCATTCCATGTCTTCGGGTAGATATTCCACCAAACCTTGTGGTGTTTTGCCCACCGCTACCCTTCCAGACCTCACAAACTCAATAATTCCGTATGGTTTTAAATATTTGAAAAATTCAAATATCTCTTCTTCGGTTCCTGTTTTTTGAATGGCAACATAATCTAACTCCCAATATACTACCCAAGCCTTATATAAGCTGTTTATGGTATCAATATCAATAGGTTTTGAACCCAGAGGTGTTGCTATTTTAAACAATGCAATTTCATTATAAACGATCTCATCATTTAAATATCCAAAAACTGCTAAAACTTCAACAATTTTTCTGATTTGACGTACAAGCTTTTCTACTTCTTCTCGTTTTTCATGTACTATAACAATCGTGAAACGGGAGATTCCTTTTCTTTCTGTTTCCGAAACGGTAAGACTTTCAATATTTATTCTTCTACGTGTAAAAATTACAGTAATTTTATTGAGCAATCCAATACTATTTTCTGTAAAAACGCATATTGTATATTTTGTCATCAAATTTTTATTTTTTTTAGTAAAACAATACTGTTCGTTTATTAGGAGAGCTTATGAAAAGGCATTTTGAGCATGTGAAAATTTCTCTATCCTAAGCAACTATTCTTTTACTAAAATTTATTTATTCTAATCTAATTTCACTTACGCTTCTTCCCGCTGGTACCATAGGAAATATGTTCTCTTCTTTTTCAACTACCACTTCAAGCAAATAAGATCCATCGAAATTTAACATTTCATCTATTGCATCACTTAATAATTCTCTTTTTTCAACTTTCTTTCCTTCTATGCCAAAACCTTTACCTATCATAATGAAGTCTGGATTTTGCAGTTCTACAAAAGAATACCGTTTTTCAAAGAATAATTGCTGCCATTGACGTACCATTCCTAGAAAATTATTGTTTAGTATTACTAATTTTACGGGTAATTTACTCTGTGCAATAGTTCCTAATTCTTGAATGGTCATTTGAAAACAACCATCACCAATAAAAGCAATTACATCTCGATCTGGAGCACCCATTTTGGCTCCAAGAGCGGCTGGAATTGCAAATCCCATAGTTCCTAAACCTCCAGAAGCTATATAAGAATGATGTTTCTTGAACTCATAATAACGAGCAGAAACCATTTGATGTTGGCCTACATCCACTACTATGCATGCCTCTCCTTTGGTTTTGTCAGACACCATTTTTACGACTTCGGCCATCTTTATATTTCCGTCTAAACGTAAATCTCTATCTGTTACTTTTTCTTTTTCTTTAGGTTCTAGCTTTCTAAATTCATTTTTCCATGCAGTAAAATCACCACTTTTTACAAGAGGCGTTAATAATTTCAGAGCTTCTTTGGCATCGCCAACTACAGGGGCTTCTGTTTTTTTTATTTTTTCAATTTCGGCTGGGTCTATTTCTATATGTATGATTCTTGCTTGTTTGGCAAAAAGTGTAGCGTCTCCAGTTACTCTATCATCAAAACGCATACCGATTGCTATCAAAACATCACATTGGTCTGTCATGACATTGGGGGCGTACATTCCATGCATTCCTAACCAACCCATGTAATTTGGGTGGTCGATTGAAATGCCAGAAATTCCTAATAAAGTACTAGCACAAGGGATGTCGGTTTTTTCGACAAATTCTTTAAATTCTTGCATGGCTTCTGAAATTAGTATGCCATGACCGAAAAGTATATAAGGTCTTTTAGCTGAATTTATTAATTCTGCTGCTTTTTCTATTTGTTCAATTTTAGGTATCCTACGAGGATGATAACCTGCTAGTTTTTCTATTTTTTTATATTGAAAGTCTTTGGTCATCATTTTTACTTGAGCATCTTTCGTGATGTCAATCAAAACAGGACCCGGTTTACCAGCTCTGGCAATGTAAAATGCTTTAGCCATTACTTCTGGGATTTCGTTTGGATCTATGATTTGATAGTTCCATTTGCAAATTGGAGTAGTAATACCAATAACATCGGTTTCTTGAAAAGCGTCTGTTCCTAATAGATTTGATGCCACTTGACCAGTTACAGCCACCATTGGTGTACAATCGATGATGGCATCTGCAATTCCGGTAATTAGGTTGGTAGCACCAGGGCCAGATGTTGCCATGCATACCCCTACTTTTCCGCTTGTTCTGGCATACCCTTCAGCAGCGTGGCTTGCACCTTGCTCATGACGCACCAAAACATGGTTTATCCTGTCCATATAATGGTAAAGTGCATCATAAATAGGCATGATGGCACCTCCAGGATATCCGAAAATAATATCAACGCCTTCAGCAACAAAGCATTCCATTAAAGCTTCACCACCTGAAAGAAATTTAGGTAGTATTTTTTCAGCTTTTGCTTCTTTCACCTCCATGACATCCAATGCTACACTCATGGTAATTAATATAAATTTTTAAATTTCCTTAAACTATTATAAATCAATATAGAACAAAATGATTCACTCCAATCTTATTTATCTGTGATGCATCCTTCGTCTGCTCCTGAAACATTTTTTACGTATTTCCGCAATACACCTTTTTCTACAAAAGGAGGGGTAAGCGGTTTCCAAGATGCTCTTCTTTCGTTTAATTCTTCGTCAGAAACATGTAAAATAAGTTGTCTAATATTTGCATCAATTGTAATTTTATCACCATCTTTTACAAGGGCAATAGTACCTCCTTCATAGGCTTCGGGTGAAATGTGACCTACTACAAATCCATGTGTTCCTCCTGAAAAACGGCCGTCAGTAATGAGAGCAACTTTATCACCAAGTCCCGCACCCATTACTGCTGAGGTTGGTTTCAGCATTTCAGGCATTCCTGGGCCACCTTTTGGGCCTTCATAACGAATTACGATTACTTGACCAGCTTTTATTTCACCATTTGCAAATGCTTCTAGCATTTGTTCCTCTTTATCGCAAACTTTTGCAATTCCTTCAAATACCAAACCTTCTTTTCCTGTTATTTTTGCCACTCCGCCTTTTTGAGCTAAATTTCCATACAAAATCTGGATGTGACCTGTTTTTTTGATTGGGTCTGAAATCTTATGAATCATTTTTTGGTTTTCAAACTCTAAATCTGGAATAATCTCAAGATTTTCTGCGATGGTTTTTCCAGTGACAGTCATGCAATCTCCATGAATTAAACCTTCTTTCATTAAATATTTCATAACTGCTGGCACACCGCCTAGTTCTAAAATATCCTCCATGAAAAATTTTCCAGAAGGTTTTAAATCCGCTATAAATGGGGTTTGGTCTGAAATTCTTTGTATGTCAGCATAGGTAAGTGGAATATCTGCGGCATGGGCAATAGCTAAATAATGCAATACAGCATTAGTAGATCCTCCCAATGCCATTACCATAGTTAAAGCATTTTCTAAAGATTTTTTGGTAATTATATCTTTTGGTAAAATTTGTTTTTCAAGGAGATTTTTCATGGCTGCACCTATGGCAACACATTCGGCGGTTTTGCCTTCATGAGTAGCAGGATAGGAAGAGCTAAAAGGAAGACTGAGACCCATCGCTTCTATAGAACTCGCCATGGTATTTGCCGTATACATTCCACCACAAGCCCCTTGGCCTGGGATTGAATTCTGTATTATTCCTTTATAATCTTCTTCTGAGATAGTGCCAGAAACCTTTTGTCCATAAGCCTCAAAAGCGGATACAATATCTAATTTTTTTCCTTTCCAAAGACCTGTTTTTACAGTTCCACCATAAACCATTATTGCAGGTCTATTTATTCTAGCCATCGCCATTATTGCCCCCGGCATGTTTTTGTCACAACCTACCACGGTAATAACTCCATCATACCATTGAGCACAAACTACATTCTCAATGGAATCGGCAATTATGTCTCTAGAGGGTAAAGAATAACTCATGCCATCATTTCCGTTTGTCATGCCATCTGAAACTCCAATGGTATGAAAAATAAGGCCTAGCATATCATTTGCTTGAATCCCTTTTTTAACATGAACAGATAAACCGTTTAAGTGAACATTGCAAGGGTTTCCTTCATAGCCAGTACTTGCTATTCCTATTTGAGGCTTAGACATGTCAGATTCTTTTAAGCCGATTGCATATAGCATGGCTTGAGATGCTGGATTACTTACTTCTTGGGTGAGGGTTTTGCTAAACTTATTGAGATTTTCAGACATTAAAATTCAAGTTTTTTAAATTATTATTAAACAGCAAAAATTAAATATTAGCGAATTTTCGCTAAAACTGATTTATTTGCTACGCAAAAGAAAAAACTTTAATTTAATAATGCAAGAGAAAATAGCATAAAATATAAATTATGTATTTTGAAAGCCCTTTTTTTGTAAAATTTAAATATTAAATATAAAAAATAGAGCTAATAATTATTGAGCTAGGGCAAAGAATAGTTAAAATGTAGAATGCAATTTTTTTACCTTGAATTTTGAGTTTTGAAAAATATCTTCTTTTTATTTTTCTTCTAAACCTTCTGTATTAA
>DAIQBE010000091.1:0-4788 GCA_036781325.1 Leadbetterella sp.
AATGGTAAATTCTTTTAAAAATCAACTAACTAAGCTTTCCAATCCTCAAAAAGCTTTAGAAAAAGCAAAGTACTTTAAATCAAAAGAAGGCCAATATGGCGAAGGAGATCAATTTATAGGTTTAACAAACGGACAAATACATGAAATTTCTAGAAAGTTTAGGAAGGAATTGACTTTGAGCGATTTGGATGAACTAATCAAAGATCCAATTCATGAAATCAGATTTGCAGCCTTATCCGTATTGGTATTGAAGTATAAAAAAGCTAAAATTGAAAATGAAAAAAATGAAATAGTGGATCTGTTTCTGAAAAATGTTGCATTTATTAATAACTGGGATTTAGTAGATTGTTCATGTTATTTTATTTTAGGACCCCACTTGCTAACAAAAATAGACAAAAAAATTCTTTTCGATTTAGCAAATAGTGGGCATTTATGGTCTGAGCGGATAGCAATTGTAAGCACACTACATTTTATTAGAAACAATCATTTTCAAACCACTTTCGAGATATCAAATTTACTTTTATCAAATAAAAACGATCTAATCCATAAAGCTATAGGCTGGATGTTAAGAGAAATATGGAAAAAAGGAGGAAATGACCTCGTAGAGCAGTATTTAAAGAAAAATATTACTACTTTAGCCAGAACAACTTTAAGGTACGCTATTGAAAAAATGCCTGAAGTAAAACGAAAAGAATTTTTAAATTTATAAAATGGCAGTTTGAGTATTTTAAATTTTAATCCAAAATTTGGCAAAAGATAAATATACTTTTAATACAAAAAACCACCACTTTTTGTATTTTTGTAACGAATTAATAGGATTACCTTCTTCAACCGGCTAAAATATAAAAATTTCTAATTTTAATTCAAAAATTTAATCTATGAGCCAATCTTTGATCAAACCAGGAGTAGTTACTGGTGATGCCCTAAACGCTTTATTGCGTCATGCTAATGAAAACAACTACGCTTTGCCAGCAGTTAACGTAGTTGGAACAAATTCTATAAATGCCGTATTAGAAACCGCCAAGGCAGTAAATTCTCCTGTAATCATACAATTTTCAAACGGAGGTGGAATTTTTTACGCAGGAAAGGGTCTTTCTAATGAAGGACAAAAAGCCGCAATTGCAGGTTCAATTTCTGGAGCAATGCATGTACATCAAATGGCGGCACTATATGGAATTCCGGTTGTTTTGCATACCGACCACTGTGCTAAAAAACTATTGCCTTGGATAGACGGCCTATTAGATGCTAGTGAAAAACATTTTGAAGCAACAGGAAGCCCATTGTATAGCTCTCATATGATTGACCTTTCCGAAGAGCCAATTGAAGAAAACATTGAGATTTGTGCCAAATACCTTACAAGAATGGCAAAAATGGGAATGACTTTAGAGATAGAGTTAGGCGTGACAGGAGGAGAAGAAGATGGAGTGGATAATTCAGATGTTGATAGTTCAAAACTTTATACCCAGCCTTCCGAAGTTGCTTATGCATATGAAGAATTATTGAAAATTTCTCCAAACTTTACAATTGCTGCAGCATTTGGAAATGTGCATGGAGTGTACAAGCCTGGCAATGTATCTTTACAACCCATAATTTTAAAGAATTCTCAAGATTATATCAAAGAAAAATATAAGACTGGAGATATGCCAGTAAATTTTGTGTTTCATGGCGGTTCAGGCTCAAGTAGGGCTGAAATACGCGAAGCTATTGCATATGGGGCTATAAAAATGAATATCGACACAGATATGCAATGGAGTACTTGGGAAGGTATTTTGAAATATTATAAGTCGAAAGAAGGATATTTGCAATCACAATTGGGTAGTCCTGATGGCCCAGATTCTCCAAATAAGAAATACTATGACCCAAGAGTTTGGCTTAGAAAAGGGGAAGAATCTATGATAGAAAGACTAAAAGGAGCATTTGAAGATTTAGATTGTATAAATCGTTGCGAAGGCTTGGTTTAACAAATAAGTTTTTACTTTTCTTGATATTTATACTATTCCTGTTAAATCCCGATAAATTTGAATCTTCATTTTATCGGGATTTGTTTTTCCCCTCAATGCCATTAATAATTTATCAACCCTTCTATTTTCGCATACTGCAAAAGCATAATAGTTTTTGCGTCTTTTATTTCTCCAGTTTTTATCATTTGTAAAGCAGCATTAAAATCTAGTTCTAATACCTCTATATCTTCTTCCTCTTCCACTCCACCACCAGATGAAATTTGTTGATTTTTTTGATATGATGCTACAAAAAAGTATAAAATTTCAGTCACCGAACCAGGAGACATATAAACTTCAAATATCTTTTTTACCTCATTTAATTGATAACCTGTTTCTTCTTGGGTTTCTTTTTTTATACAATCTTCTGCATTGTCTTCGTCTAACAAACCTGCACATGCTTCTATCAACATTCCATCTTTATTCCCATTTAAATAGGTGGGCATTCTAAACTGCCTGGTTAAAATTACCGTTTTCAAATCACTATTATATAAAAGAATTACTGCTCCATTCCCCCGGTCATAGGCTTCTCTATTTTGTTTTATATATGAGCCATCTTTTTGAAGATAATCAAAAGTAATTTTTCTTAAAATATACCAATTATCTGAAAGAATTTCGGTTGAAATATTTTTAACTTTTAAACTCATTTTGATTATTTTTGATTGAAATTGATTATTTTTGACCAAAAATAATAGTATACTATGAATTTCCAAGCTAGAAAGCTAAAAATAATTTCAATGCTAGAAAAAGAAGAGCTTTTGGATGTGAAAATATTGGCCAAAAAACTCAATATTTCTGAAATTACTATAAGAAGAGATTTAAATATCTTAGCTAAAGATGGATTAATAATTCGGACTCATGGCGGTGCTATGATACCAAAACTAGCCCATTTACCGGTTAGTTTTACTCAAAAAGCGGCTAAAAATTCATATAATAAAGATGTGATTTGCCGAAAAGCTGCATCCCTGATTAAGGAAGGAGATGTTATATTCTTAGATTGCGGAAGTACCGTTTTTAGAATTTGTCCACTCATTAAAAACTTAAAAATTAAAGTTTTAACTAATTCCTTGCCCATTTTAAATGAGCTATTAAATTCAGAGGTAAGTATAAACTTTATTGGGGGAGAAATTGATTTTGAAAGGCAAGCAGCACATGGAAAAATAGCGGTGGAACATATTAAAAGGTATAAAGCCACAAAGGCATTTGTTGGAATAGACGGTATTTCAGTAAAAAATGGCTTAAGTGCTTCATCTGAAAAAGAAGCAGAAACTTGTTTGGCAATAAATGAAAACTCTAACGAAACCTATTTTTTAGGCGATAGTACAAAAATTGGAATAGATAGATATTTTTCATTTGCCCCAATCAACATCGTAAAAAACTTAATTACAGACAATACTATAGATGTTGCCACAAAATTAAGTCTGGAACAAGTTGGCATTAAAGTTTGGTAGAATATTTATTTTCTCAATTCCTTTTTTAAGATTTTTCCAGTGGCACTCATTGGCAATGCGGTTAGGAATTCTATTACACGAGGATATTTATAAGCTGCAATTTTACTTTTTGTCCATCCTATTAATTCATTTTCAGTAACAGTATAATTCTCCTTTAAAACTACACATGCTTTTATCTCTTCTCCAAATTGATTGTCAGGAATACCAATTACTGCCACAAGCGATACAGCCTCATGTTGCATAATTACTTCTTCAATTTCTCTAGGATATACATTAAAACCTCCTCTAATGATCATATCTTTAGTTCTATCAACAATAAAATAGAATCCGTCGGCATCTTTTATCGCAACATCCCCAGAATATAACCAACCATTTCTAAGGGTTTCTTCATTTGCAATAGGTTTGTTAAAATATCCTTTCATTACATTTGGCCCTCTGTAAATCAATTCTCCTTTTTCTCCAACCGGTACTTCGTTTCCTTCTGTATCAACCAATTTTACATCAACACCCCAAACTGGTGTCCCAATAGAGCCAGGCTTGCAACCAATGGCTATTTGATTGAAAGTAACCACAGGAGAGCCCTCTGACATTCCATAACCTTCAATAATATCTACATCAAAACGTTTTTTAAAATCCTCTAATACTTGAACTGGCAAAGAGGCGCCTCCAGATACTGCCATTCTTAGATGATTGGCTATGCTTTTGAAATCAAATTTATTTACTTCCTCTTTATAATTCAACAATCCCCAATACATCGTTGGAACTCCTCCAAACACCGTTACTTCGTGTTTTTGCATCAACCCAAAAACTTGTTCGGCATCAAATTTAGGAAGCAATACACAGTGTACGCCTCTATAAAAAGCGGCGTTCATCATGCAAGTCATTGCAAAAATATGGAACAAAGGCAAAACAATCAAAGAAGTATCGTCATGAGAATAATTAAACAAATCAGCACAAAGGTTTGCATTTGAAAACAAATTTAAATGGGTTAGCTCAGCTCCTTTCGGCTTGCCAGTAGTCCCTGATGTATAAATTATCACAGCAGTATCTTCTGCAGAAGTAGCAGCCGACTCAAAAACAGCTGATTGACCAGACATTAAACTTCCTAAAGTGCCTATGCCTTCAAATAATGGAGCATCTGTTGGACTAGGTGTGATTACAAAAAAATGTTGGCAAGAGGAAGTTTGATTATAACCCGCAAAACCCATTTTTGCCATAGGTAATTCAGGAGATCCAACAAAACAAAAATATGCTTTTGCCTCACTATCAGTTAAATGATACTGTATTTCATCTTCTTTCAATAATACACTCATAGGAACAACGGCAGCTCCAACTTTCAA
>DAIQBE010000091.1:4798-9041 GCA_036781325.1 Leadbetterella sp.
ATCATATTTATTGCATTCTTGATAATTATTTGGTCAAAATTCCAAAGTATATTATGGGGAAATAGGGCAAATTGAAACAACTTAAGGCTACTTTATCCCCTTTTTTTATTCCAAGTTTAAATAAGCCATTGGCAACCTGATTAGCAGCTCCATTCAATTGACTATAACTTAAGGTAGTTTCACCAAATGTTATTGCTTTTTGATTTGGAAGCCTTTTGGCACTTTGTTCTAGAAGAATAGAAAGATTTAACATTTTATATAATCATAAATTTACACAATAATACTATTATTTTTTGAAGAAATGCAATAGAATATAACTATTTAAAAAGGAAAGATTTTGGTTAAAAATTTAGGCAAATTAAGTAAATGTTATATAAAATTAATTTTGAAAAATAACAAAATTCAATTTTTTTTTGAAAATTATTCAAGTATTTAATTAAAAAAAAATCAAAGTTAATGTCATCAAAAAAAACTAATTTTGCTCACTTTAGTGTTTTCAAAAAATATGAGTTTCAATTAAAATAATCGAAATTCTTCAAGCTAAAAAAAGCAAACAATATTTAAGTAAACTATGAGTCCAAATATTCCAGAAACCAATCAGAAGAGAGTTGTAATTGTGGGTGCAGGCTTTGGTGGTCTTGTATTTGCCCAAAAACTCGCTAAGCAAGACTTTCAAATTGTCTTAATTGATAAAAATAATTATCACCAATTTCAGCCACTATTTTATCAGGTGGCAATGGCTGGTTTAGAACCAAGCTCTATTTCCTTCCCTCTTAGAAAAATATTTCAGCAAACCTCCAATGTTCACATCCGAGTCACAAAAGTTAATGCTGTGGATACCACAAAACAATCGATTTTAACTGATTTAGGTGAAATATCTTTTGATTATTTAGTATTGGGTATGGGCACTGATACCAATTATTATGGAATGCAAAGTATGATTGACAAAGCTATTCCGATGAAATCAGTTTCTGAAGCCATTTTTTTAAGAAATCGAGTTCTACAAAATTTGGAAGATGCTTTAACTACATCAGACCCATTAGAAAGAGAAGGATTAATGAATATGGTAGTGGTGGGTGGTGGGCCAACTGGCGTGGAAGTGTC
Source organism: Leadbetterella sp. (assembly GCA_036781325.1). Taxonomy (GTDB): domain Bacteria; phylum Bacteroidota; class Bacteroidia; order Cytophagales; family Spirosomataceae; genus Leadbetterella. Next base: position 5,903 of record DAIQBE010000091.1, read on the forward strand.
GGGTACTTTAGCAGAAATGAAGAAAATAATTCTGCCTAAAGACTACCCTGAATTAGACTTTGATTTAATGAAAATATATCTTTTCGAATCTTCAAAAGAAGTATTAGAGGTAATGTCAGATGAAGCATCATCGAAAGGAAAGGAATATTTGGAAAAATTGGGTGTTATTGTCAGAAACGGAGAAAAAATAATAGATTTTGATGGGGAATATGCCTATACTAATGCCAATGAAAAAATAAGAACAAATAATGTGGTTTGGGCAGCTGGGGTAAAACCGAATACCATTTTGGGATTTCCTCCTGAAATTTTTAGTCGAGGAGGAAGAATAAAAGTGAATGAGTTTAACCAAATAGAAGGCTTTCAAAACATTTTTGCTTTGGGCGATTTGGCGTTCATGATTTCAGATATTGAATTTCCAAATGGACACCCGCAAATGGCACAACCTGCCATCCAACAGGGCAAGCTATTGGCAAAAAATTTCTCTAAAATTATAAATAATGAAAACCCCTCTCCTTTTAAATATAAAGACTTAGGCTCAATGGCCACTATCGGTAGGCATTTAGCAGTAGTTGATTTGCCTTTTTTGAAGTTTCAAGGCATTTTTGCTTGGTATGTTTGGATGTTTGTTCATTTGATGTCTATTTTGGGAGTAAAAAACAAAATCTTAATTTTCATCAACTGGCTCTGGAATTACGTTACCTATGACCAATCTTTGCGACTAATTATAAAGCCCAAAATTAAGAGTTAAGTTAAATTATAAATTTTCCAGAGTAAAAATACTTTCCTTAGTTTATTACAATAATGGCCAAAATAGTCTAAAAAAAATGTGTAGTACGGAATTTCATGTTTCTCTAGATGGAGATATTTAAATCTAGCATAAAATATCGATTCTAAAACCTAGTATTTATTTTATGTCTTTTATCTATATTTTTTAAATCAGGACGTAATCAAAATATTAATGGTTTTCATTCAATAATTTTGTTGCGATATTTGTGTTGTTTTTACTTTGAAAACAAAACCAAAAAGCTTTTAAATAAAAAAGTATGTTATCAAAATTTGCTGGGCTTTCTCAAAATCGAATTTTTCAACTATTTGTGGTGTTGCTTTCCATTACTTTCTATTTTTTCTTTTCTTTTGGAAAGTTCGATTTGTTTCCTTCAGACGAGGACGTTTATTTTCAAACGGGCTTGCTTTTTAAACTGCCATATTTAGAATTTGGAAATTTGTTGTATCCTATGGGTATTTACATATTATCTTTCTTTATTTCCAATACAATTAATCTAGCTTACAGTTATTTCTTTTTATTGTCAATAACTATGTTTTTGGCATTGCTATGGTATTTGAAAAAATACTCTGGTAGCTTTTGGGCTTCGTTTTTTATAGCAGCTTGTTTTTTATTTTCTGATTTTCAAGTAAGCCTTCAGCCTAGAATCACTATCTTAAACCTAATTTTCGGTCTATTCTTTTTAGGCTTGATTGCAAACAAAAGACCTTTATATGCAAATTGGGGTATTATCTCGGTAGGCTTATTGCTATGTAACTATGTGAGCCGCCCTGAGTTCTATTGGTTTTTCCTAATCGCTACTATAATTTTTATTTTCCAAACAACTAAAAGTAAAGAGATTATATTAAATAAAAAAATAATAGTAGTAGGAGCTTTTGGTCTATTTGTTGCATTTTTTTATTTTATTGGTGGAGGAATAAACGAGCCAGGAAAACTAAAAGTAGCTTTTATTCAACATTTTTTTGATAACTATCAAGTTTGGACTGGCAAAAGTTTTGATTATGATGAGGAGTTCATAGTTTTTGATAAAATTTATGGAAAAGTAAATGCTGACATTGAACTCATCACAGCAAATCCATCGTTCTTTTTTAAGCATGTTTTGTTTAATTTCAAAAATTATTTTTTAGCTACTCTAAAAATATTCAAATCCTGCTTTTATGATGTTTTTGTGATTTTCTTCCACGATAAAACTAAATATGTCTTCACAATTTTTTGCTTTTTACTTATTATTGGTATTGATTTTAAACAAAGTTTACAGAATTTTTGGAACATATCAAAGGCATATTTTCCTAAATTTCCATATTTAGCCTTATTTATGCTGCCTACTTTTGTAGCTGTATTGCTAGTATTTCCTCGCTATCACTATACTATATTGCATTTGCCTTTTTATTTTTTATTGCTGGTTTTTTTGTTTGTAAGTTTAAAATTTCGAACTCCAAAACTAAAAACTATAGCTCTATTCTTATTTATTGCCTGTTATTTTTTGGGAGTTATTGCCCATTATCCTTCCAGAATAAAATTGCCAAGCCACGTGGGGTTTTATAAATATATGGCTCAAATGGCCAATGGAAAAAGATTAAGTTTACTATCAAACGACTATTTTGGATTTAATTATTATAAAACAAACTACACTAAGACTTCTTGGAAAGTGTCAAAAACAGACTTAGTAAAACTCGTAAATACTCAAAAGTACGATTTAATTACTTTCTACCAAATGGATTTAGAAGTGGAAGACAATAGAAAATTTGTATTGGAAGGATACAAAAGCACGAATTACATTCGGATTAAGAAATTTGAAGGAATAAAAAGATACATTTTTGTAAAGCCTGAATTAGAAGCAAAATTTAATACTCAATAAATTTCTAAAATTGTTATCTCCCTTGAATTAAAGGATGTTTTCTCTCCAACTTTTCTTCCCAAAATCAATTTTCCAATAGGCGATTCCTTAGAAACCACCATTAAAGATTCATCGTCAACAAGTATTTTCCCGACACTAATGGCAATTACAAATGTGCCTATGTTTGTTTTAACTATGCATCCAAGCCTTACAGTATCAAATTTTTGATCGAAGTTAATATTAGAAAGTATCGCTTTGTCATTTTGAGAAGACAACAATTGAATTTCGACCATGGCTTTATCGTTTTGTGCCATAGCCCTACCGGTTTCGTATTTATCTCCAGCCGAACTTTTTGATTCCTGATTAGCAGATTCTTGAGCGTTATTAGCAGCCTTTTTTTGCTCAGAAATTTTTAAATCCAAGGCTTCATTTATGATTAAGAAAACTTTCTTTTTGTCCAACAAATTAAATTTATGATGCAAGATATGCAAAATTACCTACCTCCCTTAATGTAAAGG
>DAIQBE010000092.1:0-9029 GCA_036781325.1 Leadbetterella sp.
TTCGAATTATATATTATTAGAGTAGCGGGCGGTTCATAAAAACAAAATATATAGTAATGACATTAAAAGTAGGATTAATTGGAGGCGGGTCGTGGGGAACCACTGTGGCTTCATTGGTTTCTAGGAATTGCCCAACTACACTTTGGGCCAGAGACCTTCATACCGTAGAAGACATAAACAAAAACCACCGAAATGAAAAATATTTAGCCGGTATAAATTTACACGAATCCTTAAAAGCAAGTGACTCTTTAAAAGAAACGCTGCAACATGCAGATATTGTGATTATGGGTGTGCCCACCCAGTCTAGCAGAAATGTATTAGAAGAAGCAAAAAAATATATTAGACCTTGGGTGCCTATCATTAGTCTTTCTAAAGGACTGGAACAAGGCACCAAAATGCGGCTGACTCAAATCATCGAGACCATTTTGCCTGGTCATCCTGTTGGAGTGTTAACAGGACCCAACTTAGCCAAAGAGATTATGCAAGGGCAGGCCGCAGCCGCAGTTTTGGCCATGGTAGATACAAGCATTGCTCATGCTTTACAAAATGTTTTTAGAACAGGTCTTTTTAGGATTTATACCAACGACGACGTAATAGGCTGCGAATTGGCGGGGGCACTTAAAAACGTAATCGCCATAGCGGTTGGTATGGGTGACGGTATGGGTGCAGGTGACAATACGCGTTCGGCGGTTATTACTCGCGGCTTAGCTGAACTTACTCGCCTGGGAGTTGCTATGGGAGGGCAACCGATGACTTTTGCAGGACTAGCAGGCATGGGGGACCTTATTGCAACTTGCACAAGTCCACTCAGTCGAAATCGCTATGTAGGTGTGCAATTAGGCATGGGCAAAAACATCAATGATATAATTAGCGAAATGTCGATGGTGGCAGAAGGAGTAAAAACCAGTTCGGTAGTAATAGAAATTGCTAAAGAAATGGGAATTGAAATGCCAATAGCCAACGAAGTTTATAAAGTTGTAAGTGGCCAAACCAACGCTATGGAAGCTTTTAGGGGACTGTTAAAGACCAAAACGAGGTCAGAGTCAGATCCAGGTTGAGAAATAGGGTATTGGACGATGTCTTTTTGCTCAGTAGGGCGCAATAACAATTTTTTTTTGCTCAAAATCATTGCGTATGGAATGGTAATTTTTCATATTTAACTCCTTATTATCAACACATTGGCGCTTTTTATTCCCCATCTTTCATTTAGATACTATCAAAGCTAGAATTAAAAATGAGAACATTTAAATCATTTATTTTCCAATATTTTCCATCTGTAACTTTTCTGTAACTTCCACATTTTAAATTTGTGATATAATTAAGAATAAAAACAAATTTTAAAAGACAATATTATGGAAAAGACAACACCAGCAACAAAAAAAGGAGCAGTAAATCCTAAAGTTGAATCACCTAAAACAATTGGAAATCAATTGACAACATCGGCTGCCACTATTGTGGACGAAATTAAAGAAGGATCAAAAGAAATAAACGGTTTAGTGAAAAAAGCGGTAAATCAGATTACTGACAAAGTTGAACTAACAGAAGGAGTTGACAAAATCAAAGATGCCGTAAAAGTAATAAATACACAAGTGAAAGAAACGGCAACAGAGATTCTTTCAGAAATGAAAGATACCGCTAATGACATAAGTTCGGTTGCTACTAAGAGCGCTAAAGAAATAAGCACAAAAATGACTTCTGATCTTAATGAAGGAGTAGAAAATGTAAAGGAAATTGTTAAAAATGTGGAGGCTAGAGTAAATGAAAATGTGATAGAAATGAAGAAAAACACCGTGAGATTAGCAAATGAAGTAGTTGAAAATCTTAAAATCAATGATAGATTAACAGCATTAAAAGGAGCAGTAAAAAATGCTAATAAAGTGGCATTGTCAAATACAATAGAATTGATTGAAGGGATTGAAGAAAACGGAACAGAATGGCAGAAAGTAGGGGAGAAGGCAATAAAAAGTGGTTTGAAATTAGTGGAAAACAATACAGAAATGATGTTTTCTACTTTAGAGGCAGTAAAAACACATTTTGGAAAAGCTACCAATCGTTTTAAGAAATTAGTACAATATTAAATGGTTAGAATTTAGGGTTAAATAGCAAAATTGCCTCCTGTTTTATGGGAGGCAATTTTTTTATCCTTTCTTACTTTCCAGCATTTTTCCTAAAATTTTGGCCAATCTCATGGCGTGATCAAAGTCGCCATCTATTTTTAATCGGCCTTGAATAAATGCAGTTTGAACATCCAATTTTCCTGCGGCAATTTTCACTAAATGTTCTTCTTCTACTGTAAATGTTGCATTTGGCGACTCGGCTTTACCGGCCACAACAGTTCCAGGATACTTGCTGATGTCTACAATCCAAGCCGAATGGCTGTCATTTTTAACATTAAACTGAAAAACACCACTTTTGGCTTTACCGTTATCGGGCATTTTTTTAAGAAAATCTCCAAGGTCTTTGAATAGCTTGTCTGAGACGGGTTTTACTATTTTTTTTGGAGCAGCAGTCTTTTTCTTCAGCTCCTGATTTAAAATAGCGGCTTCTAATTCATTGGCAGAATCTAAAATATATTTTGTAAATATATCTAAGTCTGGCATAGAATTCATATCGGAAATTGGACTTATAGTCACATGACCGTCGTAACTTAATATGGTAATAATCAAGCCCATGCCATCTATAATTGGCGCGGACCCCATAACGGTTAACATTTTGTGTCCGTTGATATAAAGCGGTATTTTTGGTCCGGGAACATTGGTTATGGCCACGTTGAAAACAGGTCGGTGCATTTCTGAAATTTTAAATTTAGAGTACAGTCGAGCCGCTTGGTTTGCTATTCCAAATGGAATCGATTCTGCCATATTAGCCAATGTTTTTGCTCCCATTGCCCCTTGATAGGTTTTACCTCTATTCGTATTTTCTTGAATCGTTTGAAGTCTTTCAATGGGGTCCTCCACATTTGTGGCAATTTGCACAAGCATTGCAGAAAGCTGATTGTCTAAATTTTCTTGTTCTTTGGTACGCGTTGAAATAGGAACCATAGCCACCAAGGATTTTTCAGGAAGTTTGCCTTTTTCTTTTAGATATCGTCTTAATGCCCCAGCACAAATCGACAATAATACGTCGTTTACAGTAACGCCCATAGTATTTTTTAAAACCAAAATCCTTTCCAATGAGAGTATGGCCGAATTCCATTTTCTTCGGGCAGCAATTATACCGTTTAATGGGGTGTTTGGAGCCGTAAAAGGTGTAACTGGCAAGTCTGCTTTTTGAATTCTAGTTAAAAAACCTGCTTTTAATGTGGCCTTTAGCGTACTAGAGACCAATTTTGGAAATTTCAATGGGTCTTTGGCAAAACTTAAAGTACTAGTTAACATTAATGCCAATTCGTTAGGCATTGGAGAGGGTTTAAATGGTTTTGGATCTGGGATTTCTTTAGACTCTGGAGTGAAATCTAAAAACAAACTGAGCAAGCCCGCCCCTCCAACACCATCAACCGCAACATGATGAATTTTTGAAATAACTGCCACTGACCCTTTAGGCACCTGAGGAATTGTATCTAAGCCTTCTACAAAAGTCATAGACCATAAGGGCCTGTTTTGGTCTAGTGGCTCAGAAAATATGTCTGAGGCGGTTTTTCTAAGGTCTTTCCAGCTACCAGGCTTTGGTAAGGCTATGTGCTTGATATGTAGGTCTATATCAAAATTTGGGTCATCTACCCAGTAGGGATAATCAATACTCAGAGGCACATATACCAAACGTTGTCTAAGTTTTTCAAATTGATGAATTCTAGAATGTACCGTTCTTTTAAATGTTTCAAATTGCAAAGAGCCGTCAATAATTAGTACAGAACCAATATTCATTGGAGAGGTAGGTGTTTCCGTATAAAGAAATGCGGCGTCCATTCCCGAAACAGCCTTTAACTTATCTTTAATTAAAGTATCGGCAAGTTTATTTAGCATATTAATTAGTTTTGTAAAGCAAAAAAAGGTTTAATTTTATATAATTTTATAAAATAGTATAAATATTTACGAATATAAATAGAAATGGTTGAAAATAAAGAAGAAACGGCATCATTTGTTTTGAGGTTGTCTCAAAAGATTTATAAAGAAGAGAATGGCGAAGCACAAATACAATGGCGAGGCAATATCAGGCATGTGCAGTCGGGGCAAGAAGCTCGACTCTCGAGTTTTGAGGCTGTGCAAGATTTTGTTCAATCCAAACTTTCAGATTTAACCTTAAAAGCCATTGAAGACAAACCGGAAGACGAACAGAAAGGCATTATTGCCAAGAGTTTTGATTTTTGGAAAAAGGTAGCCAATGCCACCCCCAAATTGGTAATTGATTCTATAAAAGACCCCAAAAAACAGGCCCATCACATACAAGAACAAATTCAAGAGCAGTTATATCAGTTTAGTGATGTAATTAGTCATAAAATAGAAGAAAAAATTGGAGGCAAAATTGATTTGGAAAGTTATTTAGGATCTTCAAAACCAGAGATGAAACAGATGCTACAAATGCTAGTTACTCTCAATGAAAAAGTGGATAAGTTAAACACGCAAATGGAAAATTTGAAAAAGAAATAAATCTATATGAATGAAATAGATTTAATTTTAGCCCCAAAAAATACTGCTAGAGTTCGTGTAATCACTTTAGGAAAATTTGAAGTTTGGGTGGATAATACAAAATTGAGCTCGAAAGATTGGGGCCGAGAGAAGTCTATTCAGTTGTTTCAGTTTTTTTTAATGGCTCGCAATAGAAGGGCCCTTCACAAAGACCAAATAATGGATAAACTTTGGGAAGACGATCTTGACGACCAAGGCTTTAAGGTGGCTCTCCATGGAATAAATAAAGCACTGGAACCTCAAAGAAAAAGCCATTCAGAAACTAAATATTTTATTAGAGTGGGGCATACCTATCAGTTGTCATTAGAAGACATATGGGTAGATTCGGTGGCTTTTGAAGCGTTAATAAAATTTGGAAATCAAAATTTAAATACGCATCCGCAACTTTCACAAAGTGCTTATAGAGAAGCACTTAATTTGCATCATGGCGAATTTTTGCCGGATAGAATCTACGAAGATTGGTCGTCTGATGAAAGGGAAAGAATGCAGCTATTATTCCTGGGCACCACAAATGCCTTGGCCGAACTCATTATTCACGAAAACCCATCTGAAAGCATACAGCTATGTCAACAAGCATTGCTTATAGATGTTGCTTGGGAAGAAGCATATAGAATTCAAATGGAGGCTTATTTTATAAAAGGCAATCGCCCAATGGCAATTAAAACCTATCAAGTTTGTCAACAAGTTTTACAAGAAGAATTAGGAATAAAACCCTTACCAGACACTAAAAAAATGTATACTAAAATTGTGGAGGCAGAGTAGTTTTTTTAAGAAATTGTTTTTGGAGTTTATGCTGATTAACATCAATTTTTTTTGTTAAAGAAAGGGAATTCAAGTATGGAATATGACTGAATAATTACATATTTTTTTCTTAAAGAACTTTGTAACTTTCTTGTAACTTTTAAGTTGTAAACTTGTAGAAAAATTAGATAATAATAAAAAATACGATAATGGAAAACAAGCCAAAAACAGCAGTAAAAAAAGTAGTTGCACCTAAAGCAAAACCAGTAGCCAAAGTTACAGATATAGAATCAGTAGCGGTAAAACCAGAAACGACAGAAAAAACAACTAAAACTACAGCAAGTGCTCCAAAAGATAAATCTACTTTTGCTAAAGTTGTGACAGCGGGGGTTTTAACCAGTAAAATAGTAAGAAAAGCAGGAGAAAAGATTTTAGGATCTTCTTTAAAAACCACAAAGACGATAGCTGGAATTTATAAAAAAGCAGGTAAGTCAGCATTAAAATTAGGAAAAGAAGCTTTTGCTGAAACCACAGTGGCGGTAGTTTCTAACCAAAAAACGGTGAGGGAGGCTTCGGCCAAAGCATTTAAAGAAACGGTGGAAACGATAAAAGAGAGCCACTTAATAGATAATCCATTGAAGTCTATTTTGAAATCTAAGAAAGATAAGAAATAATGGTGCAAGCCCTTGGGGGAATTAAATTGTTTACCCAAAACTATTTTGTTAAAAATCCCAAAGCAAATGTTTTGATTACCCATGGCTTGGCAGAGCACTGTGGTAGATATGCTCATGTGGCCGAGTCGTTTAACAAAATAGATTGCAATGTTTATACCTACGACTTGCGAGGCCACGGAAGGTCAGAGGGCGATAAGGCATTTATAACTAATTTTGACGAATACCGCCAAGACCTAGAAATAGTATATAACACGATTCCAAAGGGCCTTCCAATATTTGTTTTAGGGCACAGTATGGGGGGTTTAATTAACTTCAATTTTTTACAATTTAGAGAAAGACCCGACATAAGGGGAGTTATTCTGTCTGGCGCAGCTCTTGCGGTTGGAAAAAACATTAACCCTTTTACCCAAAAAATAATTTCAATACTAGCACAATTTGCTCCAAGGTTGCGTACAGTTAAGCTCAATGCTAAAATTCTTACAAACGACCCCGAAGAAATAGAAAAGGCTGAAAACGATCCTTTGATTTATCACAAGGGAACAAAGGCGGGCTTAGGGAATGCACTTTTAAATGCAATTTTGGCAGCCAACATACATTTTAAAGAGTTTAAATACCCCGTTTTGATCATGCATGGACAAGCCGATACCTTAGCTAATCCAGAAGGCTCAGAAGATTTGTTTAAGCAATGTATAAGCTCTGACAAAACTTTGAAATTGTGGAAGGGGGCATTTCATGAGATTTTTAACGAAACAAACAGGAAAGAGATTCTAGATTATACCAGCAATTGGTTAAAAAAACGTATTTAAATAATGGAAGAAGGATTTAAGAAACCGTCTTGGTTTTTGCATTTAACAGAAATCATACGGGCTATTTTTGAGACATTAAAAGGATATTTCTTCGTAAAAAATACAGCCCCACAAAATATCGGCAATGGAAGAGTTGTTGTTGTGCTTCCCGGTTTGTTAAGTACTGATATATCCACAAAGATTTTACGAAGGTATCTTCAAAAACTAGGTTTTACAGTTTATGGTTGGGAAATGGGAAGAAACCTTGGAAGAATGGAGATGTTGCCTGTTTTAGCCGAAAAAGTAGCTGATTTGAGCGGAAAGCATAATCAAAAATTAATCTTAATAGGCTGGAGTATGGGCGGAATATTTGCTAGAGAGATAGCCAAATTAAAGCCAGAAAACGTAGAAAAAATAATAACCCTTGGGAGCCCATTCGCCGACGTATATGCTCCCAATCATGCGAGATGGGTCTTTGATTTACTTAACGACACTAAAGATTTAATACCAGAAATAGTAGAACAACTTGCGGTGCCTCCAACGCAAGCCACAGTAGCATTTTACTCTAAAAAAGACGGAATAGTGCCTTGGAAAGCCTGTATGGATTTGCCCGAAACTCCCCTGCATCAAAACATTGAAATAACAAGTAGCCATTTCGCTATGGGGGCTAATGCAATAGTATTAAAGGAATTGCAAGTTGTTTTGGAGAAGTAATATTTGTTCTATTTGATTTACTTAATTTAAAAAATGAGATCTTATGATTGTAAACCTTAAAATTCAGAATCTTAGAAATGAAAATGTTACCATATATTATTTAGGAAAAAAAATAGAATTAAAACCTCTAGAAACTAAAAGCATGGAGGGCTTGCTTTTTTCTAAATATATAAGTTGTAAGTGTAAAAAGATATTTTTTTCAAAAAAGCAAAAATTAGTTCAAAAGAATGAAATAAGTTTAAAAGTATTAAAATATCGTTTTACGTCCGATGTAAACTTTAAACTAGGCTGTTTGGCAGTCATTTCAATTCTTTCTTTTATTAAGTTTTCCGAAAATAGGTTTATTCTATTTATCCTTTTGTTAATAATGATTATGTCTTTAATTAATTTAATTTTTTACTTTGATATTATTGAACAAGAAAAGTAGGATGTAGTTTTATGAAATTTAGCTTTCAAAATTGAGGGGAGTGCTCTTAAAGATGTTTAAAGTGTACTTTTTCTTCAGAAATAGAAACTTTCGTCCAGCATCAGTATAAAATATTTGCACAAAAAAGATCCTATTTTATTAATGCTCGTTTTTTAAAGTTTACCCATAATGTGTTCCTACAACTTCGCCTCCAATATCCGTTCAGTAGGGTTCATCATATACGTTAAAACGGAATTGTCTTTCATCACTTCCACTACCCTGAAACCTCTATATGCAGTGCCCCAGTTTCCTCCAATATGAGCATCGAAGATAAAAGGGAGTCCATTATGCATTTTGATTCCATCTTTGTCGTGCTCGTGACCATGAAAAACAGCTTTTATGTTTGGGTAGTTTTTCAATAGCTCAAAAAATTCAGGGGTATCTATGCCATTGGCCGTCCATTTGGCTTGAGGAATATGAATAAACAAAAATGTGTTTTTATGTTTTTTTGCAGCATCCAATTGGGTTTTAAGCCAGTCTAGATTTGGAGAAAGATATTCTCCTTTTTCGTTTGATGTGGTGCCAAATAGCAATGCATTGTCTTTTATTTCATCAAAATGATTTACTGGCATTTTCCAGATGTTTTCCCAGGTGGCGTCCGTAATTTTGTCGTGGTTGCCTTTAGTTACATAATAAGGAATATCCAGTTTGTCAAACTTGACTTTTACTTTGGGCATTAAATCTGGCACATCATGAATTAAATCGCCGTTGAGGACACAAAAATGTACTTTCTGGGTTTTGTTCATAGCATTTGCTAGGTCAACGAACCGTTCGGTCATGGCATCAAATTCCGTTTTAGGTTGCCCATAATGAGCGTCTGAAGCCACAATAAATCTTAAAATTACCTTATTTCGAGAGCTCAGAAAGGCATCGGAAGAAAATGCCTCTCCTGTAATAAACACGGCGCCAGAAAGTCCTAAAGTTTTAAGAAAGTCTCTTCTGTTTTTCATAGGAGTATTATTTTTAGGTTCATTTATATATCTGTAATTTGAAGCGTTTGGCTTTTGCCAAAACATCCCCATAG
>DAIQBE010000093.1:0-9002 GCA_036781325.1 Leadbetterella sp.
ATGAGAAGGCATCCTGAAAAATACTATTTCTCTATTTTTGGCACTCCTTCAAAAAATGAACTATGGGGATGGCGTATTGAAGGACATCATATATCTTTAAATTTTTCTTCTGAATCAGGTAAAATTGTTTCTGGAACACCTTTGTTTTTTGGGTCAAACCCCGCAATTGTGCCAGATGGTTATCCTAATGCTGGAAAACAAATATTAAAAGCAGAAGAAGTCTTGGGCATAGAATTCTTAAAATCTATGACTCCTGATCAAAAAGCAAAAGCTATAGTTTCCGATAAATGTCCTGCTGATATTTTATCCTATAATTCAGCCCATTTCGCAAAATTTGATTCACTAAAAGTAGGAATTTCTTATAAAGAATTTTCAAAAGATCAACAAATACAACTATTAGCTATAATTGGCCATTATTTAAAAAGGTATCCCCTTGGATTTGCAAACGAGTTTATGGAAAAAATAGAAAAAGCAGGTTTTGATAATCTTACATTTACTTGGATGGGTGCACAAGAAGCAAAAATAGGTAACGGTGGGCACTATTATCGAATTCAGAATTCAGTTGTTTTTATAGAATACGACAATCAACAAAACGAAGCAAACCATATACACACGGTAATACGAGATCTCACTAATGATTTTGGAGAAGATTTGCTAGGCAAACATTATAAGGCTGAGCATTGATAAAAATAATGAATTTTAAAAGTGCATCTTTTTCAAACTCAAGCTAAAAATGCTTTTAAATATTTGGTAAAAAATACTCAAACAGGTAAACGAGTCGCCTGCCAAGAAACACATTTCCAAGTAGATCCTTTTTTAATATAAACAGTGGTAAAATATACTTCGAAAGGTACAGCGTCATGATTTGGCGATTTGATCTTTAGTCTTAATTTACCCCTATTGATGACGACATTTTTATCATATTCTTTGGTAGTAAAACCCAAAGATGTAATTTCCTCATAACCAGATTTGCCAGATTTTAAATTTCCAATATATTTGTTTTTATCATCTAATGAGCCATTGGAATGAAGATAAATAAGATCATCAGAAAATACTTTATCTAAAAAAATAAAATCATTTTTGACCAGAGCCTCAAAACGTTTGGTTTCCAAATCTTTTACAAGTATTTCAGATTTTGTTTGAGCTAATGAACTAAAAAAGGAAGTAAACAAAAAGAAAAAAATAATTACTGAATTTTTCATATTTAATGGTTGATTAATAAAACAAATCTAAATAATACATTTGGATATATATTCATTCGAATTAAACTTATTTTAACCATTTTAATTTAAATAAATAGCTAGCAGAAAGTATCGGGTTTGATAAATTCACTATTCATACTATTTTTATACTTTTTCAATCATTTTTTTTATATTATTAAAGTGTCAAAAGATAAAAAAGGAATATTCGTAGATTTAAAATATTAAAAAACAACTTTCCATGGCTTGAACTATTCAATAAACACTTATGAAAAAATTATCTCTTTTATTAGTATTTCTTGCCTGTTTGGCGGTAAAAGCACAAAATCAATCCGATACATTGGATTTCACGCTTAATAAACAAAATAACATTTGTTTAAAAGCAAGAATTAATAACTCTGAAACTCTAAACTTAATGTTTCACACTTCTTACAATGGGGTATCGGTTATTAAAGAAAGTTTAAAACAAAAAATAGTGCTAAAAAATAAACAAAATACCAATTTACAAACATGGGGAGGAAAAGTCGACGCGGAATATAGTGAAGGTAATACACTATATATCAACAAATTCCAATGGGATAGCGTAACTATTTATATAAACGAATTTTCTGGGGAAAATACCGATGGTAAGTTTGGATATGACCTTTTTAAAAACAAAATACTAACTATTAATTACGACGAAAAACAGATGATTATTTCAGAATCTTTGCCCAAAAAATTAAAAGGCTATCAAAAACTAGGCTTAAGTTTTTCAAACGGCAGTATGTTTATAGAGGGTAATTTAGAGATAGGAAAGGAGAATATGATAGACAAATTCATGTTTCATTCGGGCTATGGCGGAGCAATACTCTTAGACCCAAAATTCAGAGAAAAATATGATATTAATACATTAAATACTATCAGCACTTCAGAGCTTAAAGACGCATATGGCAATGTTTTTAAAATTGAAACCAAACTTTTACCAAAAATTAAAATTGGGAATAAAACTATGAAAAATATCCCTTTAAGTTTTGCAGCGAGGACTTCAGATATACCAATGAAAGTATTTGGAAATGATCTTTTGAAGCGTTTCAACGTCATTTTTGATTTTCAAAGAAACGCTATTTATCTTAAAGCTAATAGTTTATGGGCAATGGAATATAATGTTAAGAGGTAAATGCAACTCTTTTTAATTATCCTTCATCTTGAAATAAAAATTATGAATCATGAAAAAGCTTTTAATATTACTAATTTGTTTTGCACAGATAAAATGTATTAATGCTCAACCATCATCAATAATACTTTCAAAAAACCTTAATAAAATACAACTAAAATCTAAATTGCCTGGGTTTTCAGTTGCGATAATTAAAAACGATAAGGTAATCTTCTCAGATGGTTTTGGATTTGCAGATATTAAATCTAAAAAACCTTTTACCATAAATACTATTCAACCTGTAGGTTCAGTAAGCAAAACTTTCATTGGATTTGCCCTATTGAAAGCCATAGATTTGGGTTATTTTACTTTAGAAACTGAAATAAATGAAATCTTGCCATTTAAAATTATTAATCCAAATATTCAAACTTCAAACATAAAAGTAAAAGATTTGGCAACACATACTTCGGGAATTATGGATAACCAATCTGTTTATCTTACTACTTATTCTATTGGCGAAAGGCCAAAAGAAGCTTTAAGTGTTTTTTTGAAAGAATATTTTTGTCCGACGGGAAAATATTATTCAAAAACTAATTTTGCAGACAAAGAATCAGGTAAAATGTATAATTACTCTAATATAGCAGCAGCCCTTGCTGCATACCTTATTGAATTAAAGTCAAATTTAGCCTTTGATGAATTTACAAAAAAACATATTTTTGAACCAATTGGTATGAACCAAAGCCATTGGTTTTTCGACCAAGAAAAATCAAAAAATTATGCTACACTCTATGAAATAAACAAAAAAGAATTACCCGAAATAGATCATTTCTTAAATTCTGACGGTTCTGTAAAAACTTATTCATGTATTACCTATCCAGATGGCAGCTTGAAAACATCGGTATCAGACTTAAGTAAATATGTTCTAGAGATGGTAAAAGGTCTTGAAGGAAAGTCAGTTCTATTATCTCAAAACTCCTATAAAAGTTTGTTTGAAAAGCAATTTTCTACCCAAAATATGCCTTCTAACATGGACGAAAAAGAAACAAACCGAAGTATATTTTGGGGTTACAATAGAAAAGGGTATCTTTTTCATACCGGTGGCGATTTAGGTGTTTCAGCTTTCGTTCGCATTCATCCCGAAACAAAGAATGGTATTATCCTAATCATAAATACACAACTAGATGAAGAAAAAAATATCGAAAGTTTTAAAAAAATAGTGGCTGAAATAGAGCGGTTTTATGTAGATTAATATAATACCTATTAATTAAAATGGAGTGCAATTTTACAAAAACTATCTTAACATTAAATCCTTTATTAAAAAAAGCTTTACCAATTTAAATTAAAAAAAATAAGACTATTCCCAAAAATTACTTTCTTAAATTTATTAAATTGTTAAGAATTTTATACCTTAGTTTATTCAAGGTACTTCCTACTTTAAACTTATTACTATAATTAATATGAAAACTGGCCTATATTATCAAACTATACTATTTATAACATTCTTATTTTTGAGTTTTAACTTGAAAAGCCAAAACAGAGACGACATTAATAATAGAGATATCTTGTATCTTACTTCTGGGGGCAAGCTAAGCCCACTTCAAGCTATTATGGATATTAGGCATTATACCATTGAATTAGACGTGGACATTGCCAACCAATCCATTGCTGGCTTTACCGAGGTAAGTTTAAATCTATCAAAAAAAACAGATACACTACTTTTGGATTTGATTCATTTATATAAAGTAACAAGCATTAAGGTGAATAACAAGAGTGTTTCTTTTCTGCATAAAAATGATAAAATATTTATTACTAACCCCACGGGCTTTGACATTGGAAATCAGAAAGTTAAAATTGAATACAATGGCATACCCCCTGTGGCTGTAAAACCACCATGGGACGGTGGCTTTACCTGGGTAAAAGATGTAACTGGCAATGATTGGATATCCATAAATATTCAGGGAGAAGGTGGCAAAATGTATTTTCCTTGTAAAGACCATCCAAGTGACGAACCTAATGAAGGGGTAGATATGAAAATTACAATTCCTTCAAATTTAGTGGTAGCTGGGCCTGGCATATTGATGAATGTAACTACTAAAAAAAATAAATCAACCTATTATTGGAAAACAAATTACACCATAAGTAACTATTGTATTTTATTTAATATTGGTAAATACAAAGTAGCAAAAGACACCTACACTACGATAGAAGGAAATAAAGTACCCATTGAATATTATGTATTAGAGGCCGATACGGCACAAGCCAAAAAGGTGATAGAACTTAAAAAAAGAGATACGAAAATCTTGGAAAAGTATTTTGGCGAATATCCTTGGGCCAAAGAAAAAATCGGAATTGCCGAAGTTCCCAATTCGGGAATGGAACATCAAACCATGATTACCTTCGACAATAAATTTAAATATAAAACGATAAATGGGCAGGAATATTCCGATAACCTTTTTCATGAATATGCACACGAATGGTGGGCCAATAAAGTTACCAACAAAGATTGGGCACACATGTGGATACAAGAAGGCATCGCTACTTATTCAGAAGCATTAGCCATGTTAGAAATAGGCGGAGAAACAGAGTATAACACTATGATAGATCGCCACAGAAGGGGTGTAAGAAATAGAAAAGCGATGGTTTTGGGAGAGGAAATAACAGAGGAAGAGGTATATTCTGGAGGAGATATTTATGGAAAAGGTTCATTTTTTATGCATAGCTTAAGATATGTAATTGGCGATGAGATTTTCTTTCCCACTTTAAAAAAATTGGCTACCGACTCAAAATATACCTATGACAATTGTGTAACTACCGATGATGTAGAAAAACTTTTTAGCACAGAAACCAGAAAAAACCTCAAACCGTTTTTTGATTTCTTTTTAAGAACTACTGATGTTTTGAATATAGATGTGAAAGAAATTGGCTTTCAAAAATACCAGATAAAACTAAACAATTTCTTTATGCCTTTACCATTTGACATTATTTCGAATGATAAATTAGAGAAAGTAATTATCCCTGCTGAAGGAATAACAGTAAATAGCACGTTCGCCCCCCAAGTCGATCCAAAAGGCAATTACCTCAAAAAAATAACAATACATTGATGCGAAAATTAAAGTACATTTTAATGGCAATAAGTTTGCTTTTATTGCCCAATTTCGTTTTTGCAGATGATTATCCTGTGAATAAAAACATTGATATCAAACATTACGCTTTTCACCTTACTTTGTCGGACACCTCTGATGAAATTTTGGGAAATGCCAAAATAAGCGTCTTGTTTAAAAACTCAGGAATCCGAAATTTTCGCTTAGATCTAATCAATAAAACGGCCGAAAGGCAAGGAAAAGGGATGCAAATTGATTCCATAAAAATTGCCAATGTACCTGTTCTTTTTACACATCTCAATGATGAGATAATTATCAATTTGCCAAGCCCTTCTGTTGCAAACACTGAATTGGTATTTACCATTAAATATCACGGAATACCTTTTGATGGATTAAAAATAGGCCCAACAAGAAATGGAGACCGCAGTTTTTTTTGCGAAAACTGGCCAAATAAGGCTCGGCATTGGCTCCCCACGTTAGATCATCCTTCAGACAAAGCCACTTCTGAATTCATTGTTAAAGCACCGGCTCATTACAAGGTAATTTCCAACGGATTGCTGCTTGAAGAGTCTGATTTGGGTAACAATGTGAGGTTAACACATTGGAAGCAATCTGTCCCTGTTTCTTGCTGGTTGACTGTGCTAGGAGTGGCTGATTTTGCAGTAAAATATGTAGATAAATTTGAAGGAAAATCTATAGAAACTTGGGTTTATTCCAAAGATAGAGAAGCGGGATTTTATGATTTTGACGAACCCACAAAAAAAGTACTAGAACTTTTCAGCAATTATGTTGGTCCTTTTGCCTATGAGAAATTGGCCAATATTCAATCCGTAAATTCAGGTGGAGGTATGGAAACTTCATCTGCAATATTTTATTCGGATAAACTTATTAATGGCAAAAGAGATGTAAGATTAAGAAATGTTGTAATTCATGAAATAGCCCATCAATGGTTTGGCAATGCCGTTACCGAAACCAATTGGGACCACGCATGGCTTAGCGAAGGGTTTGCTACTTTTTTCACCATGTTGTTTATTGAAAATGAGTACGGAAAAGAAGAATTTGCCAAGGAGATCATGAAATCTAAAGAATCAGTATTCAAAATGGCCAAGAAAATGCCTGATTTTAGTATTGTGAGTCCACGGTCAGCAGAAAAAGGAGATGTAACTTCGGGTCTGACCTATCAAAAAGGAGCTTGGATATTGCACATGCTTAGAGATATGATAGGCGAAGCCAATTTCAAAAAAGGCATTCAATCTTATTATAAAAAGTATTTCAACGCCAATGCCACTACCGATAATTTTAGAACAGAAATGGAAAAAGCTTCTAGTAAAGATTTAAAATCGTTTTTTAAACAATGGCTGTATCAACCTATTAATCCAAGCATAAATGGTACTTGGGATTTTGATGCTAAGAGCAAAAAACTAACAATTCAGTTGTCCCAAACTCAATCAAATGATGTTATCTTTAATTTGCCTATAGAAATTGGATATTATTCGAAAGGAAGCACTCAACCCACCATTCTGAAAATCAATTTAACTCAAAAACAGCAAACCCATTCTTTTGCCATAAAAAATGTACCTGATAAAGTTGAATTTGACCCTAGAAATGTATTGCTGAGTGAGCATGTTTTTGTGAGAAAATCAAATTAAAACTAAACAAAAATTCACTGTGAATTTACCAAACATTTTTTCAGAAAAAGTTTCAAAAGAAACTATAAGTAGAATAGAAAAACTTAACCCAAATACTCCAGCTATATGGGGAAAAATGTCGGTTGATCAAATGCTTGCCCATTGCAATGTAACTTATGAAATGGCATTTGAAAACATACATTCTAAACCAAATGCATTTATTAAACTAATACTAAAATTACTAGTTAAAAAAAATGTCGTTAATGAAAAAGAGTATTCCAAAAATGGCACAACTG
Source organism: Leadbetterella sp. (assembly GCA_036781325.1). Lineage (GTDB taxonomy): Bacteria > Bacteroidota > Bacteroidia > Cytophagales > Spirosomataceae > Leadbetterella. The sequence goes on from DAIQBE010000093.1 coordinate 7,357, forward strand.
CCCCACAATTTATAATTAAAAGTAAAAAAGATTTTGAAATAGAAAAAAATAGGCTCATAGCTTATATTATAAAATCAAGGGAGTTAGGTGAAAGCTATTATGAAGGAAAAGAATCTCATTCTTTTGGAAAACTTACAAAAATCGAATGGAATAATATGTTTTACAAACATTTAAATCATCATTTATCGCAATTTGGCGTTTAAAAACAAATGACTTTAAGTCATCTGATTGGCTGTTTATACTCTTTCATAATTTGTATTTTAGCAATCAAAATTTACGGTTCTTAATTTCCTTTTCAAATGGCTAATAACATTTTTTTATTGGTATACCATTTTCTAAGCACTTGGCTTCCTTCGAATTTAAACAATTTTTAAATAATCCTTTCAAAAAACCAATACGTTCCAATTAAAAGTATTACCGATGAAATTGGAATCATAACCTTTTGCCAGTCAACAGATTGAGTTTCTTTTATTTTTTTAAAAATAAAAAAGCTTATTAATATAATGGTTATTTGCCCAAGTTCTACACCTACATTAAAAGCCAATAAAGAAGCAAAATAGGAGTTTTGAGGTAAGCCAATTTCATTTAAAGCACCTGCAAAACCAAGTCCATGCAATAAACCAAAAGCAAAAACCAATATTAATCTGGATGTTTTTAACCGCTTAACAATTATGTTTTCAATAGCCACATATATAATTGATAAAGCTATAAGCGGTTCGATAATAGATGATGAAATCCCGAAAATCCCATACATAGCTAGCCCAAGCGTAATGCAATGTCCAAGAGTAAAAACTGTACACAAGCAAATTAGCTGTTTTAAATTATTGCTTATTAAAACTAGACTTATAATAAACAAAATATGATCGAACCCTAAAGGTAAAATATGCTTATAGCCCGTAATTAAATACAAAGACACCGACTCGGTATTTGACATATTTTCCAGATCTTTTACTACATCATGGGCAAAAACATTGCTAGGAAATATCAAAAAGATAATTAAGCTTAATATTGCTAGCGTAATTTTAAAATATCTAAGCATTATATTTGATCAAATTAATGTTTCTAATTCTTTTCTCTTGGAGGGATCAAGATCAAATTTGTTTTTATAAGCAGCCTCGAAATAGTTTTTAGCATTGTACTTCTTTTTCTCTTTAAGCATCATTTTACCCATAAAATATAATTCTAATCCTTCTAAAGGATAACCAGAAATTTCATTTTGGTAAATTTTTAAAGCTTTTTGGGTTTGCTTGTTTTTATATAAGGCCCACGCATTCCAACAATTAGTTTGAGGTGTCTTTCTGTTTAGTTGCTCTCTTTGAGCAATTTTTAACATTTCTATTTTATTGTCCAATATTCCATCATACAATTCAATAAGATATTTATTGTACATATCTCCATATTTAGGATTTTTGACTTTATCAGAAAATTCTATTGCATACTTTTTTTCTAAATTCTTATCCCCTATTTCCTGTGCAAAATGCAAAAGTTTTAAATAAATATCAGGCGATTGGCTTCTAGATTTAACGTACTCAAAAAGTTGTTTGGCCAATTTTAGATTTTTATCTTTATACATTGCCACTATGCCCAATCCCGTTATAGAATGGAAATCGCCTCCATCCAAGATAAGACTATTCTTGTAGTTTTGG
>DAIQBE010000094.1:0-8948 GCA_036781325.1 Leadbetterella sp.
ACGGAGGCCGCCTTTTGAAATAATTATTAAAAATGTTAAAGGCATTCTGGTAATATTTTGAAAATAATTAATTCTAGGATAAGTCAGAAATTTTGGAATTGCCAAATTTTAAGAATAGAAGAAAATTTGTAAAGGATAAGTATTTGCTTTTAAATACTTTTGTTGAAAAAATACATTTTAGAAATAAAATATGCAAACAGGAATTTTTGACAATCAAGTAGTTATCATTACTGGTGCAGCTATAGGCATTGGTTTTGAAATTGCTGACAACCTGGCTAGCCAAGGGGCTAAAGTTATTCTTAACGATATGGATGAGCTTTTAGCAAATAGTGCAGCAAATAAAATAAAATTTAAAGGGTATGCTTGTGAGCCATTTGTAGGGGATATTTCAGAAATTGAAATAATTGAGAAAATTGTAAAATTTGCAGTAGAAACTTATGGTAAATTGGATATTTTAATTGCCAATGCAGGCATAACCACCTTTGGAGATTTTTGGGAGTATCAGCCTTCTGCTATGAACCATTTATTAAAAGTCAATCTCTTTGGTACCTATTTTATTACCCAAGCTGCCACTAAACAAATGGTGGCTCAAGGACATGGTGGTAGCGTTTTATTAACATCTTCTGTAACTGCCCATGCAGCGCATAAAAATTTAGCCGCTTATGGGATGACGAAAGCTGCAATAGATCAATTAGCCAAAAACCTAATAGTAGATTTGGCCCCTCATCATATTAATATTAACACCATTGTGCCAGGAGCAACCCTAACCGAACGTACCTTAGAAGATACAGAATATATAGAAACTTGGTCTAGAATAACCCCATCTGGTCGCCCTGCTTCAGTTGCCGATGTGGCTAATGCTGCACAATTTTTGGTTTCTCCTTTTTCAAGGCAAATCACGGGTCAAAATCTTGTTATTGATGGAGGATGGACATCCGTTGGAGTTTCACCTTACAATTAAAATTTAGTATGAAAAAAAGAAAATTTTCAACATTAATTAGTCAGTTGATTTTTACTAAAATATCCTATGTTTTTGGATTTTGTATTTTACTTTCATTTATAAGTGTTGCTCAGTCAAAAAAAGTAAGTACACCCGTCGTTCTCGATAAGTGGAACTTGGGTTTGGCATTGTACACATTTAGTACCATGTCATTTCCAGAGCAACTCAATTATGCTGACAGCGTAGGTATTAAATATGTAGAGGGTTTCACTTTTGCTAAAGCTGGTGCAGATCTTAAAGACAGCCTAATTATGAATTTGTCGGTGTCGGGCATTGAGAATTTGAAAGCTAAAATTAAAAGTAAAGGCATTAAAATGGAGTCCATTTATATAACAGGGGGTAAAACTGTAGCCCTTTGGAAGCGAGATTTTGAAATTGCTAAACGCTTTGAGGTAAAATTTGTAACCGCAGAACCCCCAAAAAATATGTGGGATAGTGTAGACAGCTTAGCCAAGGTCTTTGGAATGAAAGTGGCACTGCACAATCACTGGAATGGTAACAGTATATATTGGCATCCTGATTCTGTTCTTGCAGCTATAAATGGTCATTCAAGTTTTGGCGCCTGTCCCGACCTGGGTCATTATCCAAAGTCAGGGATAAATCCTTTGGATGCTGTGAAAAAATTAGAAGGGAAAATAATTGGTATTCATCTAAAGGACATCGCAGAGTATAACAATAAATTACTTAAAGATGCCATAGTTGGAACTGGGATAATTGATTTTCCAGCAATTTTCAATGAATTAAAAAGACAACATTTTAAAGGAATTATTAACATAGAAAGAGACACCAAAGAATTGCCGAACAATTTAAATTCAGTAAAACAAACAGTTAATTATTATAATAAAATCTTGAAACTCCCAGGTCCCATTTTTCCTCAAAAGAAAAGCTAAACTTTAATGCTTGAGGTGTTGAAACTAAAAATAATTCTAATTTGGTAAATAAATAAAGTTTAATTCTTGTGTAACATTCGTTTGCCATACAGTATAAAATCGTAGTTTAGATATTTTTAAATATATCAGCCCAGTGCTTTTTTAGCAAAAGGCTAGCCCTTAAATAAAACTAGAAAATGAATAAAAACATGCCAAGAATGTAGCAAATAGAAAGACTTTTTAAGATTTTATGTAATTATAAGGCTTTTAAAAATCGAAAAAATCAAAAAAAAGATAGATATGAAATGTATTTTGAAATTTGTTTTATGAAATTAAAATTATGCGTTTAGTTTTTTTCTTCTGTTATGTTTCTCTCCTATTGGTTTCATGTGAGAGCAAAATCGACCCAAAGGAATTAAAAGCTTTTGGAAAAATACCAGATTATAATTGGGTATTTCCTGAAGCTGAAATGAAAATAATAAATATTAATTTAGGTCAGGCCAATTGGGACAAAATTCAAAGAGATATGGAAGCTCGAACTGCCAGAAAGTTTGGAAGCCCTACAACCATACCCGGAGTAGTTCCGCTTCCAGTAAATGGGGGTTTAGACGCTGTGCCGGGGGACCCTATTTTTGTAGAAACAGAGGTGAGTCAAGGTGATTTTATTTGGAGAAAAGTTGGATTTAGACTTAAAGGTAATGCTTCGCTGTCCGGTTCGTGGAGAAGTGGAATCTATAAATTACCTTTTAAGCTACAGTTCGACGAATTTGAAGACCAATACCCAGAAGTCAAAAACCAGCGTTTTTATGGGTTTAGAGAATTGTCTTTTGCTCCTAGCTATGGAGACAATACTTTTATGAAGGAAAAACTACTAACTGATTTGTTTAGAAAAAGTGGGGTAATGGCTTGTAAAGTAGCATATTACAAGGTTTTTATTGATTTTGGCCAAGGACAAAAATATTGTGGAGTTTACCAGGCCATTGAGAGTGTGGAAGATAAAATGGTAGAAATGCAAAGTGGTATAAAAGGAGGAAATGTGTATAAGCCGGAGTCAAACATGGTTCAGTTTTTAGTCAATCAGTTTGAAAAACAAAATAATAAAGAATTGGGTGATTACACAGATGTAAAGGCATTAATTTCTGTATTAAATAGCAATTCCCGTTTATCTGACCCAGAAAAGTGGAAAAATGATTTAGAAAAAGTATTCAATGTGAAAGGATTTCTTAAATATTTGGCCGTTAACAATACAGTTGGAAACTGGGATAGCTATGGGCAGATTACTCATAATTATTTTTGTGCAAATTTAAATGGGGTCATTAATTGGATTCCTTATGATTTAAATCTTTCGTTTCAATTGAAAGGAGGAAATAATCGGACCGCTTTGACCATGGATATGAAGGAAGTTGGAAATCAATGGCCACTTATTAGATATATAGTCGACGATCCAGCATACTATTCTTTTTATAAAGAAGCTGTAAAAGAGTTTATTGAAAATACATTTACTCCAGCTAAAATGAGCGAGTATATCAATAAGCACAAGGCAATTTTACTACCTAATTTTACGGGAGTTGGTGTAGAAGCACCACCTTATTCTACCCTGCCCAATCCACAAAGTTTTGTGCAATCTGTTTCTGATTTGGAAAGATATATTAATGATAGACATGCTGCAGTTTCTATTTTTGTAAAAAATTAAGAATTAGATTTTTAATTAAACCAAAAACCTAGAATACCACTTTTAGTTTAAGGGAAACTATTCTAGCCTAAGCTATCCTTTATTCAAATAATAATTGTCAATTTCAATGATTATTCTGTATAAATTTAAAGTCAGAATTTCAAAAAATTATTTTACTGCAATTAGAATATCAACTTCAGCATTTAAAGGGTTTTGTGATCTTTCATCATAAACTTCAAAATCAGCGGTAAAAACTCTGTTCCATTCGGAGCTCCAAATTTTTAACCATTCATTTATAATCAATCCCTTAGTTAGGTCCCCTTTAACAGTAATTTTTAGATAATCGCCACCTTCAAATTCTTTGCCTACCATTCCCTGAGGAATGGATGTAAGATTTTCTACCTTACATCCAAGAATTGTTGTGTAAGGTTTGGTGTGGTCGCTCTCATATTGTGTATAGATTGAATAAATTGTAGCATCTTTTTTGTTTGGAATTGCATCCAAAATATTCTCATTCATAAATTTCGCCCACAATTGCGGAATTTCAATTGCAGCCTGATTGTTTTCATTTGTAGTCCGAACCATAATACCAATTACGCTGAATGGTTCAATGTAAACTTTTTCCATTTTTAAATAGAGTTAAAATGTTACACATTGTTAACTGTTTATTTTTTAAGATACTATGCATATTAAATGCATAATAGTGTTCACGCTAAGTTATTAACCAAGATTTTATTTGCTCTTTTGTCAAATTGCCACCACAAATGATTGTAGCCACTGTTTGATTTTTAAAATAATTTGAGTTCTCCAAAATCGCCGCAATTCCCACAGCACCCGATGGTTCGGATACTATTCCTAAATGTTGATGGATAAGTTGCATTCCTTTTATAATACTTGAGTCTTCCACAAGAAAAGCCTCGTCAACAAGTCCTTTCATGTCTATCAAAGCTTGTGGAACGGGTATTCTTATGGCAATTCCATCTGCAATAGTGTTTGAGGCTTCATAATTTATAATGCTTGAAGTTCGCCAAGAGTCCACCATTGCAGGGGCCCCCTTGGCTTGAACTGCAATTATTTTAATATCAGAATTGTAATGTTTTATGACTCTGGCAATTCCATTTAACATTGCTCCATTTCCTAATGGTATTAAAACCATATCAATTTTGGTCGGGAATTCTAATAACTCTAAACCAATGGTTGCGGCTCCTTCTAGGGTTTCTATATCTTGGCTGTCTTCAACAAACGTAGCATTTATTTCTTTTGATTTTCTTTTAGCTTCTAATTTTGCACTATCAAAATCTTCACCAAATAGCACAACTTCTGCCCCAAGCGCTTTCATTCTATCTAATTTGAAGACATTTGCATTTTTACTAGCATAGACAGTTAGTTTAAGCTTTCTTTTTTTACAAGAATATGCCATAGCTTGTCCAAAATTGCCTGCACTTGCACATACAAAATGTGTGTTGGGGGATGCTTTTGAAACCAAAACTTCAGCTCCACGTCCTTTAAAGCATCTAACTGGATTTGACGTTTCTAATTTGACTAATAAATTCAAATCCAACAACTCGCTTAAAGTGTCGCTAATAAATTGAGAGGAATTTAAAAAGATAGGATCTATTATTTGTTTCGCTTCAATTACACTATCAATTGTTAATCTATAATTTTCAATTGTTTTTTCCATGTTGAATTTGTAATCTTATTTTAGAAATTCAGGAAGACCTAATGTTAGCGCAAAGGTCTCTGAAAATCCATTTTTTCAAATTTAGTCTAAAAATTTTATTCAATTCCTATTTTTCAATTGCCTAAATTTTTTTGGTTTCTTTTCCTTAATAAACATAGTTTCTATTTCGAAAAAATCAAAGTTTATAGTTTTCCAAATTCATAAATTTGGATTTATTTCGAGATACTTTTATTTGCTATTTCTTGTTCATGGTTCGTAAATATTTCACCAAATCTAAAATTTCAGGTTCTTCCATATTATCAAACAAGCCTACTGGCATAAGAGATGAAGGCATTGTTTCTCTAGACTGAATATCAGCTTTGTTTACAAATACTTTATCTTGGCCTACTACACGTAAAGTAAGTTGGCGTTCATTTTCTCCTATTACATTTCCTGAATAGGTGCGGCCGTCTCGGGTGGTAACCACCACTAATTTGTAATCATCTTGAATTTCACCGCTTGGATTAAGCACATTAAACAAGATATAGTCTGTACTTGCTCGGTTAGATCCTGTAAGATCTGGGCCAATGTTGCCTCCTTTTCCATACATTTTATGGCAGGTTCCACAAGCGCTTTGAAATACCTTTTCTCCTTTAATAGGGTTTGCCGTCGTTAAGGCTTTTTCAGTAAGTATTCGCTGGTATTTTGCGTAAGATTTTTCAAGTGAAGGCTCTTGTTCTATTGGTCCCCAAACTTCAATGAAGCCACTTCCTACTACTCTTAAAAGTTGTCTTGCAGCATATGGTGGCACATCGCGTTTGGCTATTTTTTGATTTTTTAAAGCAGTTGTCAATTCCCAGCCATATTTAGGCCTAGAGGAAAGCGTTTGAATAGCTTGTTGTTTTTCGAGTGCTGAGAAATCATTGTATTTGGCAACTAACAATTTTCCAAAAGCCACATTATCATAATCAGCGATGGCTTTTATAGTTTCCATTCTAAGCATTGGTTCATTTAAAAGCTCTGGAATTTCAATGGCCAATTCTTCTCTTTTTCTTGCAGAAAGCAATTGAATAGCTTGTTGTCTTTGAATGATTGGAGCATTTTTGTTTTTCAAGATTGCCAATTGTTGCTGAGAAGTTTGGGTATCTCCAAATCGCTGAGAAATCTGTGATGCCAGGGTGGCCGTTTCTCCTTTTGCTAATTTTAATTTGGCATATAAAACAGGCCAATTCTTAGGTGCTTTTAAATCAAATCTTCCTTCCAGCCCATCCCTAATACCTTTTAAGATATCCACTTGGTTTTTTGAATTTTGAGTCATTGAACCCACTACCATTTCTGGCAAGTTGGCGTCAATTAATCTTCGGGCAATATAATTGGCAATAAGGGGAATCTTCGAGCTGTGTGCCAATGTAAGGGCTCGGCTTGGATTGCTTTTAATCAAAGGCTCCAAACCAAACCATATCATTTTAGGTAGATTATGGTCTTCTATATCTTCGCTATGTAATGTCAAAGACTCAGCTATTTGCCAAGCAGTGGCCACATCTAACCTTTGTAGGGCCGAAGCCAAGTAGAGCCTTACCACTGCTGAGGCATCTTCTTTAGCCATTTTTACGAACTGGTCTTTTGCAATTTTGCTGGCATTTTTGTCTTCGCAAAGCATTTGTATAGCCCATGCTCTTAGGTATTCGTCTTTGTCGCTAAGGGTTTTAAAAAGTGCTTCTTGGCTTAAGTTATTGGTAATAAACAAAGTCCACATAGCTCGCAATCTATAATCTGAATTAGGATTTGACTCAAATAATACATTTAAGTTTGCTAAAGCGGAGGCTTCAATTTTCCCTTTTGTTGCTCTATTTTGTAAAATCAGTCTGGCTCTCCTAGAGTGCCAGTCGCTAGTATTGGTTTGCAAATCCACTAATTTTTTATCTGAAAGAGTATTAAGGTCTTCATTTCTTCCTTCCCAGTTTTGAGCCTTGTTTTCTTTGGGCATAATTCTAAATACTCTTCCGGTTTCTCCATTTACTACTTCTTGGCCACAAATATCCGCATCGTGCCAGTCGAGAACGTACACTCCTCCGTCAGGGCCCACTTCCATACTGAAACCCACCCACTGAGCATTGTTTGCCATAAGTAGTTCATCGCCATGCTTAGCAACAAAACCAGAACCTTTTTTCTCTAAAATATCAGATAGAACAGCATGCTCATGAATATTGGCCATGAAAATTCTACCTTGGTGCTCGCTCGAGAAAGCATCAGATTGATATACCCTAGCACCGCCATGAGCCGAGCGGTGGCTATGGTCTGCAATAGTGCGAATGTCACTATATATGTAAGGATTAAAATGTTGCCCACCTTGGCGATGATATATGCCGCCCGGCACAATATGCCACATGTGTGGTATCACACAGGCTGATATAAAAATTTGTCCTTTGGCGTCATAGTCGATTCCCCAAGGGTTGCTAAAACCATGGGCTACCACTTCAAATACATCTTTGGTAGGATGATAACGCCATACACCTCCATTAATATCCACACCATCTCCTTTTAAAATATCTTCAGGAAATGGATCTTTATGTTTGTAAATTCGACCTTTTCCTTCGGGCTTTCTAACTTTTGAAGGGGTAGCAAAACCTTGGCAGCCATATAGCCATCCATCGGGTCCCCAATGCAGACTATTCAATGTTTCATGTCGGTCTCTAATGCCCCAGCCGGTAAGCCGAACTTCAATATCGGAAGTGTCAGCTAGGTCATCATGATTTTTATCAGGCACAAAAAGCAGATTTGGTGGGGCTCCCAAGTATAGTCCATCAAAACCAACAGCCATTGCCGCTGGGAAGGCTATGCCTTCTAAAAATACTTTTTTAGTATCCGCCACACCATCGTGATTGGTGTCTTCCAGAATTAAAATCCGGCTATTTCCAGCATTTGAAAACCCTTTTCCACGAGACTCGTAATCTCGGTTTTCGGCAATCCAGAGGCGTCCTCGGTCGTCCCAACAAAAAGCCATAGGTTGGGTAATCATCGGTTCAGAAGCCCAGGTGTTTACCTTAAAACCTTCTTTAAGGGTCATGTTTGCAATTGCTTCTTCAGGACTTAAAAATTTAGCATCCCTTCCTTCTTTTTGTGCTATTCCCCAAAGTGCATAGGTCATATTTTGACCACTATATTGACCCCATAAATTATTGATTTCCAAATCATTTAATGGTCCTGTATAAATAACTATTTGATGTTTTATTACCTCTACCTGGTCTTTTTTAATATTCCAGTCTGCCATTCTAGCACGTGCAGGTCCAATGCCCAGTTGACCATCTACCCGCCAATATTGAGGGAAACCTTTATTTTCTGGGTGGTCAAACACGGCCACATGTACTCTATCTTTTCTGCCGTCTGGTATCATTCCTGCATCTACCCACATAGCACGTTGCCCTTCGGCTTTATCATTTTTTTGGCGAGCAGCATTAATTACTTCACCTTCAATTCCTTGTTTCCAAGGCATTCTCACAAAGAGGCCGCCGTAGTCATATTTTCCTATGGTTACATCGGTTTGTGCTTCGCCGGCCCACTCTAAATTGAGTATATATTTTCCGTCTTTTTCTTGCATGCTCCAAGTTTGGGTTTCTGTAAGCACAGCATTTCCCTTTTCGTCTAAGAGGTCGTAAACGGTTTCCCATTTAACCTCTATGCCTTTTGATATTATTATTTTGGAAGAAACTTTTCGCCAATACTCGCCTTCCGGATGATGAAAATAAT